>NZ_KV807708.1:0-21250 GCF_001812125.1 Streptococcus sp. HMSC071D03 | reverse complement strand
AGCTCAACAAAAGTGGTATAATAAGGTAGAAAAAGCGGTTTAATTATGATAGTTTATTTTTTGATTGGGATAAAATTGATGATGAAAAGCTCGGTTTTGACTTTTGCTATTTACTTTATTTCCTTCCTTCTTTTACTGATTCTATGGCGTCGTTATGTCATTGTGCGTCAAAGTGGCGGAAACTTTTTCGCCCCGTTTCATATTTCTAAGGGAAGATTTTATATCCATAATGCTTATGTTTTTAGAAAGCGCATTATACCACTGAATAATATTAAAAAGATTGAGGTCGATTTTATTCCAAGTGTTAAATTGAATGGTGCTAGATATTTTTTGTGTATTGAACAAAAGAGCGGAAAAGCTCTAGCCTATTTCTTTGGCCAATCAAAAGAGAATGATAAGCTTGTCAGAAATCTAAAAAATGAGACGAAAAAGTATCATATTAAAGTTATCATCAATTGGTAGGACTTTAGTCTAAGGATAGGTGAAAATGGAAAAACTAGAAGCAATCAGAGACAATAATCATTTAAGAAACTTGCTATTGGCAGAGTGTGATATTTGTTTTTATGATGAAATAAGAGAAGTACAATTTTCTTATAACAATTTCTTATAACAATGAGGAATATTCTTTAGCTTGTCAAGCACTTGCCCAGGATGGTAGCGGGGGAGAATATGTAATTCTTGAAGATCAGAGTATCGGCTTTATAGGGAGTGAAGGCCAAGTTGGTCGGGTAGCAGAAAGCATTAATGACTTGCTTACTTTCTTACTTCATGCTGCTTCTATCTCTGATTTTTCTTGTCGTTTGCTCTACCAAAACAAGGAATTGTTGGCAAAATTTTGTCAAGGATTTCTCAAAAAAGCACGAGAAAACTACCAGTCAAAAGGTGAAGTGTGAGATAAAGTGAGAACTGGACTTGCACAAGAGTTGGAACTTGAATTTCTACCAGAGAAACTGCAAGTGTTGGCTTTCAATTTTTATCAATCAGCAACAAGGCTCCCTCTATTCACTTGTAAATATGGTCATGGTGAGTATGAATATATTTGCGATTCTGTTTTATCAGATATTGTCGACTTGTGGGTTTCAGAGCTGCTGGGGGGCGACTGCAGAAGAAATTGAAGCTTTTGCTAGCGCTAAAAATATTCAAGTGTAAAAAGTAAAATTTAATTTTCACTTAAATTATTTTATGTTATAATGTTGATGATTATATTTTAAGGAGTTTATATGAGTTCTTCAGAATTTATTTCAAAGATTGATTATTATTGCCATAAGAAAGAGAGTCTATTTGACCAAAGCAAGTTTAAATATGCCATTCGCTCGATGTTTGCAGGTGCTTTCTTAACCTTTAGTACGGCCGCTGGGGCTATAGGTGCTGATCTACTCAATAGCATCGTTCCAAGTGCTGGCTATTTTCTTTTTCCCTTTGTATTTGCTTGGGGACTTGTTTACATTGTATTTTTAAATGCTGAATTGGTCACATCAAACATGATGTATCTGACAGCTGGAACATTCTTGAAGAAGATTGATTGGAAAAAAGCCTTTGTCATTTTGCTCTATTGTGCCTTTTTCAACTTAGTTGGTGCTCTGTTAGCAGGTTGGTGCTTTGCTAATTCATCGGCTTTTTCACACCTGACACACGACAGTTATCTTCCAAAGATTGTAGCTAAGAAGTTGGCACGACCTAGTGAGTTGGTCTTGTTGGAAGGGATTTTGGCAAATATGTTCGTAAATATTGCTATTTTATCTTCTATTTTAGTTAAGGATAGCAGTGCTAAGCTATGGATTATCTTATCAGCTATTTCTATGTTTGTTTTCTTATCTAACGAGCATATTGCAGCCAACTTTTCATCCTTTAGCATTATTAAATTCAGCATTGTTTCTGACCAAATTGCTAACTTTGATATTCCTAATATCCTACGTCATTGGAGTGTTACCTTCATTGCTAACTTGATTGGTGGAGGATTCTTGATAGGCTTACCATACGCTTATCTTAATAAAAATGAAGAGACTTATGTTGATTAGTACAAGCTTTTGAAAATAAAATGAATATTAATAATAGAGGAGGTCGGGACTAAAAATCCAGACCTCGATTTTTTTGGCCAAATAACCTTTTGATAAAAACGTTATTTTCTCTGTCTATAAATTCAAACATATTATTAGTTCATGGACTTTAGCTGAAAACTAAAGAGGCTTTTTTGTAAATTCAATATAGATTAAAGTGAAAACACATATTAAATATATAGAATAGAGAGTTTGAAAATAAAGGGTTGAAAACATTAAAGATACTGATACAAAGCAAATGGAAACGATTGCTACAAGTGATAAAAATATTGTAAATAGAATTAAGAAAGCCTTTCCATAATTTCGATTTTATGTTATAATATTCACAAATAAAAGTTTTAGGAGTTTATATGGTTTCTTCAGAATTTATCTCAAAAATTGAATTTGCTTGTAAGAAAAAGGAAAGTCTTTACAGTCAAAGTAAATTCAAGTATGCTATCCGTTCAATGTTTGCTGGTGCATTCTTAACATTTAGTACAGCAGCTGGTGCAGTTGGAGCTGACTTGATTAATAAGCTTGCTCCTGGTAGTGGACGTTTCCTCTTCCCATTTGTTTTCGCTTGGGGATTGGCTTACATTGTCTTCTTGAATGCTGAGTTAGTAACATCTAACATGATGTTCTTGACAGCTGGTAGCTTTTTGAAAAAGATTAGCTGGAGAAAAACTGCTGAAATCCTTCTATACTGTACACTCTTTAATTTGATCGGTGCTCTTATAGCAGGTTGGGGATTCGCCCATTCAGCAGCTTATGCAAACCTTACCCATGATAGCTTTATTTCTGGAGTTGTGGAAATGAAGTTGGGCCGTTCAAATGAACTTATCTTGCTTGAAGCTATCTTGGCTAATGTCTTTGTAAATATCGCGATTCTTTCATTCGTTTTAGTTAAGGATGGTGGAGCAAAACTTTGGTTGGTTCTTTCAGCCATTTACATGTTTGTATTCTTAACAAACGAGCACATCGCCGCAAACTTTGCTTCATTTGCGATTGTGAAGTTCAGTGTTGCTGCTGATTCAATCGCAAACTTCGGTATTGGAAATATCCTTCGTCACTGGGGTGTGACCTTTATCGGTAACCTTATCGGAGGTGGTCTACTGATGGGATTACCTTACGCCTTCTTAAATAAAAACGAAGATACATACGTAGATTAAAAGTTGGATTCATTCCAACTTTTTCTTTTTGTTTATCCATGCTATAATGAAAGTAGAATAGATAAATTTAGAGGAATAACATGAACGAGATTAAATGTCCAAATTGTGGCGAAGTATTTACAGTCAATGAAAGCCAATATGCAGAACTGCTTTCTCAAGTTCGCACTGCAGAGTTTGATAAGGAATTGCATGACAGAATAAAACAAGAGTTGTCTCTGGTTGAGCAAAAGGCTTTGAATGAGCAACAGACCAAACTAGCTCAAAAAGACCAAGAAATAGCTCAACTCCAAAGCCAAATCCAAAACTTTGATACAGAAAAAGAATTAGCAAAGAAAGAAGTGGAGCAAAGTGCAAGTCAAAGCTTGCTAGAGAAAGAAAAAGAAGTCCAAGCTCTCGAAAATCAATTGGCTACCTTGCGCTTAGAGCATGAGAACCAACTCCAAAAAACATTATCTGACTTAGAGAAAGAAAGAGATCAGGTAAAAAATCAGCTCCTTCTACAAGAAAAAGAAAACGAACTTTCTCTGACTTCAGTCAAGCAAAATTATGAGGCCCAGCTTAAGGCGGCTAATGAGCAGGTTGAGTTCTATAAGAATTTCAAAGCCCAACAATCAACAAAGGCTATTGGTGAAAGTCTGGAACACTATGCGGAAGGTGAGTTCAACAAGGTTCGTAGCTTTGCCTTCCCAAATGCTTACTTTGAAAAGGACAACAAGGTTTCAGCACGTGGTTCTAAGGGCGATTTCATTTTCCGTGATTTTGATGAAAATGGACTAGAATTCATTTCCATCATGTTTGAGATGAAAAATGAAGCAGACGGGACAGAGAAGAAACATAAGAATGCAGACTTTTACAAGGAATTAGATAAAGACCGCCGTGAGAAAGACTGTGAGTATGCTGTTTTGGTAAGTATGCTTGAAGCAGAAAACGACTACTTTAATACAGGAATTGTTGACGTTAGCCATGAATATGAGAAGATGTATGTCATTCGTCCCCAGTTCTTTATTCAACTAATTGGACTCTTGCGCAATGCTGCCCTTAATTCCCTAAAATACAAGCAGGAGTTAGCGCTTGTTCGTGAGCAAAATATCGATATCACGCATTTTGAGGAAGATTTGGACGCTTTCAAGGTAGCTTTTGCAAAGAATTATAACTCAGCTTCTGTCAACTTTGGCAAGGCCATCGACGAAATCGACAAGGCAATTAAGCGAATGGAAGAAGTCAAGAAATTCCTGACAACATCAGAAAACCAACTCCGCCTTGCAAACAACAAGCTGGAAGATGTTTCCGTTAAAAAATTGACTCGGAAGAATCCAACCATGAAAGCTAAGTTTGAAGCATTGAAGGGGGAGTAGAAAGCAACATATGAACGGTATTATCAACTTAAAAAAGGAAGCGGGGATGACCTCGCATGACGCGGTTTTTAAATTACGTAAGATTTTAGGAACCAAGAAGATTGGACACGGTGGGACCTTGGATCCTGATGTGGTGGGTGTTTTACCCATTGCTGTAGGGAAGGCGACTCGCATGGTTGAGTTTATGCAGGACGAAGGTAAGATTTACGAGGGTGAAATTACTCTAGGATATTCTACAACAACCGAGGATGCTAGTGGTGAGGTGGTTGCTGAGACACCAGTATTGTCTCCCTTAGATGAAAAGCTTGTTGATCAAGCGATTGCAAGTCTGACTGGACCTATTATTCAGATTCCCCCAATGTATTCCGCTGTCAAGGTCAATGGGCGCAAACTTTATGAATATGCGCGTGCTGGTCAGGAAGTCGAGCGTCCAGAACGTCAGGTGACGATTTATAGTTTCGAACGAACAAGTTCCATTTTCTATGAAAATAATCTGGCTCGATTTACCTTCCGTGTAAAATGTAGCAAAGGGACTTATATCCGGACCTTGTCAGTTGACTTGGGAGAAAAACTTGGCTATGCAGCTCATATGTCTCATTTAACACGAACAAGCGCTGCGGGCTTGCAGTTAGATAATGCTTTGACCTTGAATGAAATTGAGGAAAAGGTACAAGCTGGTGAATTAGACTTTCTTCATCCCTTAGAGATTGGTACAGGTGACTTAGTTAAGGTTTATTTGACCCCAAAACAGGCAGAAGAAGTGCGTTTTGGTCGCTTTATTGAATTGGAACAAACTGAGAAGGAATTGGCTGGTTTTGAAGGTGATAAGTTATTAGCCATTATAGAGAAACGGGATACTCTTTATAAACCAAGAAAGGTTTTCAATTGATTAGAGCTGGTGGTAAAATTGCAAACTGATGTTTAGTTTAAAAAAGCTGAAAGACAATTTAGTTTAGAAGAGAAATTGTTTTGAAAAAGGGTTGAAAACACGGTGATATTTGACAGTTTTGCTTGCTTATGATAATATTTAAATAAAGAAAAGCTAGAAAACTTTCAGAGGATATTATGAGTATTGAGATGACTGTTAGTGAGATTGCTGAGGTCTTGGGCTTGTCCCGTCAAGCAATCAATAACCGTGTCAAGGAATTACCTGAAGAAGATACGACTAAAAATGATAAAGGAGTTACTGTGGTAACTCGCAGTGGCTTGATTAAGCTTGAAGAAATCTACAAAAAAACTATTTTTGAAGATGAACCTGTTAGTGATGATGTGAAGCAACGTGAGTTGATGGAGATTCTTGTTGATGAAAAGAACGCAGAAATCATCCGTCTTTATGAGCAGTTAAAGGCTAAAGACAAACAGTTAGCTGAAAAAGATGAACAGATGCGTGTCAAAGACCGTCAAATCGCAGAAAAAGATAAGCAATTGGATCAACAACAACAGTTAACGCTACAAGCTATGAAGGACCAAGAAACCCTTCAGTTGGAGTTGGATCAGGCTAAGCAAGAAGTACAAGCAACGAAGAAAGGCTTCTTTGCTCGCTTATTTGGAGGATAAGAAAAAACTGCTTGGTTTCTAGGTATAACCAAGTAGTTTCTTTTTCAAATACAATAAGGAATGGATAAGATGGAAAAATTAAGAGATTATATTTCATTTGATTTGGAATTTAATAAACACCAGGATAAAACTCACTTGATTCAGGTATCTGCGGTCCGTTTTAAAAATGGTGAAGAAGTAGGAGCATTTGACTCATATGTTCATACCGATGTACCATTGAAAAGTTTTATAAACGGCTTAACGGGTATCACGTCTGAAATCTTGAAAGATGCACCGATGGTGGAGGAAGTTCTTAAGAATTTTCAAGACTTTGTTGGTGAATTACCCCTTGTTGGTTATAATGCAGCCAAGAGTGATTTACCAATCTTACTAGAGTATGGATTGGATTATAGTCGTCAATATCTAGTCGATCTCTATGATGAAGCTTTTGAGCGACGGAGTTCTGATCTTCACGGTATTGCCAATCTCAAGTTACAGACCGTGGCTGAATTTTTAGGATTCAAGGGGCAGTCTCATAATAGTTTAGAGGATGCACGTATGACTGCGCGTGTTTATGAAGCTTTTCTAGAATCTGATGAAAGCAGAATTTTACTGGACTCCAAGAGTAGCCTGAACTCTAATCCTTTTGGTGGACTAGATTTGTCACAGTTTTTTGATTAGGAGGTTTTATGAAACCTGAAAAACCTAAAAAATTGGGTTTTAAAAAGATTTACTTAAATCTGGATAAAATCCTATTTCTATTTTTTTTAATCTTCATGCTAGTAGATTATATTTGGTTGCCACTGAACTCATTGATAGCAGGTTTTTTACTAAGTCAGACGGGCTATTTGTTTATTTCCTATAATAATGTTTTTGGAATTTTAAAACATGCACCTTTAGTCAGCCTTGGGTTTTTAATCTTAATAGCCATTAACCTTTTAGTAGCCTATTTTCAACTAAGTCTCCTCTTTATTGGAGCTCGACACCTTCTCTATCACGAAAAACTAACCTTGATTGAGTATAGTCGCAAGGTATTTCGTGAAAGTATAGCCTTCATGAAACGTCTGACTGTTTCCAAGGCCTTGTTTATCTTCGTTTATATTGCTATGATTTTTCCGTTTATCAGGAAGATTTTTAAAATTTATTATTTTAATAAAATAGTGATACCTGAGTTTATTCAGACCTACATGGAAGACAAGTATTGGATATGGTGGCTTGCTATTATCATCTTATCAATCCTTTTCCTATACGTTTCTGTTAAGTTGATTTTTGTTTTGCCAAAAATCTTTTATGACAAGATGACGGTTAAGGAAGCAGTGGTTTACAGTTTAGAAAAAACCAGAAATCATTTTTGGTTTTACGCTTGGCATCTCTTTCTAATCCTTGTCAAAACGAATCTTTTCTTTTACTTACCTTTAATTCCTCTATTGTTGATCCAGTCTTTAGCAGATGGTCTCACACACCGAGAATCATTGATTCTAGCTATTTCAAACTATATTTTGATTAAAAATATCCACTATATGTCTTTAACCTACTTCTTGGTTAAGTTTACCTCCTTTTTAACTGGTGAGGAGTTGGATATTATGCCAAGACGGAAAAAGGACCATATTATGAGATGGGGTGTAATGGGATGCGCAAGTATCTTCTTTGCGATTGAAGGCTATATTTATCTCGAAGCACCCGTAGTCAATCCTCCACTTGTCATCTCTCACAGAGGAGTTTCTAATGGGAATGGTGTCCAAAATACAGTTGAATCCTTAGAAAAAACAGCTCAGTTAAAACCAGATTTAGTTGAGATGGATGTGCAAGAAACAAAGGATGGTCAGTTTGTCATGATGCATGATGCTAACCTAAAAAGTTTAGCGGGATTAAATGTAACACCACAAGACTTAACTTTAGATGAGTTGAAGCAATTAGATATTTATGAAAATGGTTATCAGACTAAAATATCTAGCTTTGATGATTATATAAATCGTGCCAATGACCTTCATCAGAAATTGCTGATCGAAATAAAAACAAGTCGAAAAGATAGTGCTCAGATGATGGATCGTTTTCTAGATCAATATGGAGCAAAAATTAAAGTCTATGGGCATCAGATGCAATCTTTGGATTATCATGTTATTGAAAAAGTTACCCAGTATGATAAAGAGATTCCAGTCTATTTCATACTGCCCTATAATTCCGTTTTTCCAAGAACAAATGCTACAGGTTATACCATGGAATATTCTACTTTAGATGAATATTTTGTAACCAAGCTTTGGAATACAAAACAAAAACTCTATGTATGGACAATCAATGGTTCGGAATCCTTTGATAAGTCCCTACGTTTGGGAGTTGATGGTATGATAACAGATGATTTGGAAAGAATTAAAGAAGAGCTTGAGACCGCTCAGGAAGATCCTGAATATACGGACTTGCTTCTAAAGAAAGCAACAGAAATATTTACTTTCTAGGTAAGACAAAAGAGGTTGAATTGAACATCAGCCTCTTTTTATGCTATTAGAATGGTAATTTACCAGCAAAAGCCCCTAGTTTCTTTTTAGTTGCTTCATCAATTTGTTCAAGAGCAGCATTGACTGCTTGAACTGTCATATCTGATAGAGTTTCAATATCTTCTGGGTCAACAACTGCAGGATTGAAGTCAATCCTAACAATTTTCTTGTCTCCTGTTAGTGTAGCAGTTACAAGGTTTTGGGCAGAAGTTCCAACAAATTCTGTAGCAGCAAGTTCAGCCTGACTTTGCTCCATTTGTTTTTGAAGTTTTTGAGCTTGACGCATCATGTTTTGCATATTCATCATGGTGGTATATAGCTTCCTTTTCTTTTATTTTCCCTATTATTTTAACAATTTTAACTAGAAAAGTCTATTCAAATTTTCAACGATAAAACATTAAATTTTCTGACAATTTATTGAATAATTAGAAAAACTATGATATAATAAATTTTAAAAATGGGATTCCCATGATTTAATAGGAGCGTTATATGAAAAAACTTGGTTTTATCCTTTTATCTTCGGCATTGTTGTTATCTGCTTGTGCAGTTCGTTTTGAACAATCGTCAACTACAAGTAATTCCTCTCAGGTTACAAAATTGTCAGAAGATAACCAAAAACTATTGGATCAGGCAACTAGTGACTACAAAACCTTTGTGGAAGAACAGATTGATAAACTTTTAACGGATACAGAAGGTTTTGTTCAACTATTGAAGGATGGTAAGCTAGAAGAAGCTAAAAAGGCCTACCCTTTAATCCGTATGTCTTATGAACGTTCAGAGCCGATTGCAGAGAGCTTTGGAGAATCTGATGTGAAGATTGATTTTCGATTAGCAGACTACTTAGATGAAAACAAGACCGAAGAAGGTTGGTCAGGTTTCCACCGTATCGAGCGCATTCTTTGGGAGGAAAACACAACTAAAGGAACTGAGTCTTATGGTGACCAACTGGTAAATGATATCAAGGAATTGAAGGCTAAGATTGCGACTGTAGATGTTGATTACAAGATTATGCTAACTGGGGCTGTTGACCTTCTTAATGAAGTAGCGACAAGTAAGATTACTGGTGAAGAGGAGATTTATTCTCATACAGATTTGTATGATTTCCGTGCCAATATCCAAGGTGCTGAGAAGATTTTCCAACTCTTTAAATCCTTGCTTGAAAAATCAGATGCGGCCTTGGTTAAGGAGTTAGAGGAAGATTTCAAATCTGTCAATAGTTTGTTAGACAAACACATGACGGACAAGGAACACTATAAGCTCTATACAGACTTAACGAAAGAGGATACCAAAGAATTGTCTGAAGCAGTGACAAAACTTGGTGAACCATTATCACAAATGGGTAAATTTCTTGGTGGAGAATAAGTAATATGACAAACAAAGGCGAAAAATTTTTTGAACAAAAAATGGACCGTCGAGAATTTCTAAAAAAAGCAGGTATCGGAGGGGCTGGTCTCGCACTTGGGCTTTCAGGTGCTTCTGCTTTTTTCGCACCTAAGCTTGATGGTCAAGAGAAAATCTCGTACGGGGATGAAAAAATAGCCTTCTATGGCAAGCACCAAGCTGGTATTACAACAGTCATGCAAAAAAACATCTATTTTGTTGTCTTGGATTTGCATACAACTGACAAAGAGAAAATCATCCAGTTATTTAAAGATTGGACGGATTATAGTGCCAAACTTGTAGAGGGAGAATTGGTTAAAAAAGATGGTAACAATAGCCTCTTGCCTCCAAGTGATACTGGAGAAACAGTTGGGCTTAATCCTCATCGTTTGACCCTGACCTTTGGAGTTTCGGCTAGTTTCCTAGAAAAGATGAAACTAGAGAACAAACGTCCCAAACTTTTCAGAGATTTACCTCCATTTCCAAAGGAACAGTTACGAGAAAAGTACACGGGTGGAGATATAGTTATCCAAGCTTGTGCTGATGATGAGCAAGTTGCCTTTCATGCTATTCGTAACCTTATTCGCAAGGGTAGAAATGCCGTTACTCTTCGTTGGAGTCAATCAGGGTTTGCAGCTATCGGTAATCGTATGGAAACTCCTCGGAATCTCTTTGGTTTTAAAGACGGGACTGCTAATGTTACCACTGAGAAAGAATTTGATCAGGTTGTTTGGGCTGACAGTAAGGATTGGATGGAAAATGGTTCTTACATGGCAGTTCGGCGCATCCAGATGTTCCTTGATACTTGGGATCGAACCAATCTCGAGGAACAAGAAAATACTTTTGGTCGTTATAAAGAAAGTGGCGCTCCCTTTGGCAAGAAGAACGAATTTGATGAGGTTGATTTAAGCCTTCTTCCTGATGATTCTCATGTACGCTTAGCTAAAGAAGTGGATAAGCCTCTCTTGCGTCGCTCTTATTCTTATTCTGATGGCATAGATGAAAAGACTGGTCAGTTTGACACTGGTTTGCTCTTTATCTCCTTCCAAAAGGATCCAGATAACTTTGTTAAGGTGCAGACCAATCTAGGTGCTACGGATAAAATGAATGAGTACGTTACCCATATAGGCAGTGGTCTTTTTGCCTGCTTTGGTGGAGTAGAGAAGGGAGGTTACATTGGGCAGAAATTATTGGAATCCTAAAAGTATTATCCTCCTATTTGCTTGTTTCTTTATGTTGATTTTTCCGGTAGGTGCTAAGGAAAATTTGAGTCCCTACTTTGTGAAAATAACTGATGCAACTAAAGCTGTTAAAGAAGGCGAACAAGATCAGGCAAGAAAACTAATCGATGAAATGACCAAAGACTTCGAGAAAGTCGAGAATTCTAACTCTGAAGCAGGACGTAAAGTTCAAGAAAAGTTAGCCTTAACTGGTGATATTACTGAAGAACAGTTAACTCAGATTTCTTTAGCCCTTTTGACATTTGAGAAAGAGCAAAATCCAGTCGACCTAGATGCAGAAAAAGAGAAACTTGTAAGTCGCTTAGAACCTCGTTTTCAAGCCTTAGACAAGGCAATCGCTTCTCAAGATCTGGAAGCAGTAAGAGAAGCCTATAAAAAAATGAATTCAACCTGGACCATCAATGAAGCAGTGGTTCGCGACCATAGTACAGCTCATTATGGGCAAGTGGAAACAGCTATTTCCTTTCTGCGTAGTAGCATTGAGACTGAACCAACGAACTTTGATACTATTCAGGCATCGTTTGATGATTTGAAAAAAGCCATTTCTAACTTTGTTGAAGGTACAGAAGTTGCGACAACATCATCCAACCTGACACTGAAGGATGGGATAGACCTTTTAAAGAAGGCTTTGACCCAATTTCAAGCTGGTCAAGATAGTGAAGCAGCTGCAACCATGAAGGAGTTTATTACTATTTGGCCCACTATCGAGGGTTCTGTAAGTACAACCAATCCTTCGCTTTATACCAAGGTTGAAAGTGAAAGTCCTGTCATCATGGTTAAGGGAAAGGATAGTGAATATCAAGAAAAGCTTTCTGGCTTGATTGCAGAGCTATCTCAAATTGATACTAGCGCTTCCTATAATGCATTTGACGCCATGCTCATCTTGCTCCGTGAAGGTGTCGAAGCACTCTTGATTGTCATGGCGCTTGTGACAACTTTGAAAGCTGCTAAGATGAGAAAGGGACTCAAGTGGGTCTATAGTGGTGCATTTGCGGGTATAGTGGCAAGTCTTTTAATTGCCTATATCCTACAGATTGCCTTTCCAGCAGTCACCTCAGGAACTAACCGTGAAATCATCGAAGGTGCAGTCGGGATTTTTGCGGTTATCATGATGATTTTAATCGGTATTTGGCTTCATAGCAAATCTTCTGTTAAAAAATGGAATACTTTTATGGAATCACAAATGCAAACTGTCACGAAAACAGGATCTTTCCTTTCTATGTTTGCTCTGAGTTTTCTAGCCGTATTCCGAGAAGGTGCTGAGACGATTTTATTCTATGTGGGGATTCTGCCAAGGATTTCTAGTTTTGACTTTGTCTTAGGAATTTCTCTAGCCCTCTTAGTCTTAGTTGTGATTGCCTTTGTGATGAACAAGGCCAGTCAAGTTTTCCTACCTCACAAGGTTTTCTTTATCCTGACTTGGATGATTTATGCTTTAGCCTTTAAGATGACGGGAGTCAGCATTCATGCCTTGCAGTTGACAAATATGATCCCCAATCATCTGATCGCAGGAATACCAACTATTGATATATTGGGAATTTACCCTAGTTGGGAAAGTTTGGCAGGACAGACTCTCTTTATTCTTGTGGTGATTCTTGTTACCATTAGACAGGGTGAAAAATGATGAATCAAAAGGAATTGACAATTATTGAACATTTGGTAGAATTTAGAAAGAGATTGCTAGCAGTAGTTGTTTGTTTCTTTTTAGTATTCTGCGTTTCACTATTATTTGCCGATCAGGTTTATCAATTTATCACACAAGGCTTTAATCAGAAGTTAATCGTCTTAGGACCGAACGATATTTTATGGATTTATCTCCGTTTAGCAAGTTTGATGGCCTTTAGCCTTACCTTACCTTTTACGGTCTATCAAGTCTGGAGTTTCGTTCGACCAGCCCTTAAAACTGAAGAAGCAGGGGCGATTTTTGCTTATATCCCTGCAACTTTCCTTTGTTTTATCTTAGGATTAGCCTTTGGATTTTATTTTGTAACACCAGCTTTACTTCAGGTCTTGCTAGGACTGGGTGAAAACTTATTTGAGACGCAGTTAACAGCACAAAATTATCTAGCTTTTGTCTTTCAAACTACTGTACCACTAGCATTTATCTTTGAATTGCCAGTTATCATTGCTTTTTTAACCTCAATTGATTTAATTGGGCCTGGACTACTCGTTGCTTATAGACGTCATGCCTACTTCATTTTATTGGTATTGGCTGTTATATTGACGCCGGCCGATTTTATTAGTGATTTAGCGATGACTGTTCCCCTAATCCTTTTATATGAGGTTAGTATCGCTATTAGTAAATGGATTTTTAAGAGAAAAAGGAAAGGAGAAAAAAATGGGAATCTTACGTGATATTGGTGCACCAGGCTTGATCGTCATTGTCCTTGGCGCACTGTTGATTTTTGGACCAAAACGCTTACCAGAGCTAGGCGAATCAGTAGGAAAAATGCTTGCTGAGTTTAAAAAAGCCGTTAAAGGCCTTGGGGATTCGGAAGAAAAATAAAGAAACTTACTAAAAGAGTTAAGAAATTGGTACAAGATCATTATCTTGTCTAAATTCTCAGCTCTTTTTCAATTACCTATTTAAAAATTTTAAGATTTCTTTAAGGTTTTTATAATATTCTAAAGAACTCTATATTTGTTGAAAATATGGTTGAGAATTTTTTTATCATTCAAGTTCCTTTTCCTAAAGGCATGCCTAGCGCTCTTTCTGACTAGAGAATTCTAGTATTTATTTCGAGAAAGGGCTAGGTTGTGATATAATAGTAAAGAATGAATTTTTTAAGAACATACTAAAGGAGTAATAAAATGATCTATGCTGGAATTTTAGCAGGTGGAACAGGCACACGCATGGGGATCAGTAATTTGCCAAAACAATTTCTAGAGTTGGGAGATCGCCCAATCTTAATTCACACTATTGAAAAATTTGTTTTGGAACCAAGTATTGAAAAGATTATAGTTGGAGTTCACGGAGACTGGGTGACACACGCAGAAGATTTAGTTGAAAAATTCCTTCCGCTTCATAAAGATCGTATTATTATAACCAAAGGTGGTGCTGATCGTAATTCGAGTATTGAAAAGATCATCGAAGCTATCGATGCTTACCGTCCAATTACGGAAGATGATATCGTAGTCACTCATGACTCAGTTCGTCCTTTTATCACACTTCGAATGATTCAAGATAACATTGCTCTTGCACAAAATCATGATGCTGTTGATACTGTAGTTGAAGCCGTGGATACCATTGTTGAAAGTACTAATGGGAAATTTATCACAGATATTCCAAACCGCGCTCATCTCTATCAAGGGCAAACTCCTCAAACCTTCCGTTGTAAAGACTTTATTGATTTGTATGGTTCTTTATCAGCAGATGAAAAAGAAATTTTAACAGATGCATGTAAAATCTTTGTCATTAAGGGTAAAGATGTAGCCTTGGCTAAGGGTGAATACTCAAACCTTAAAATTACAACAGTTACAGACTTGAAAATTGCTAAAAGTATGATTGAGAAAGACTAGAGACATGATTAATCAAATTTATCAACTGACCAAGCCAAAGTTTATCAATATCAAATATCAGGAAGAGGAAATTGATCAAGAAAATCATATCCTTATTCGACCAAACTTTATGGCGGTTTGTCATGCGGATCAACGCTACTATCAAGGAAAACGTGATCCCAAAATATTATCTAAAAAGCTTCCCATGGCTATGATTCACGAGTCTTGTGGGACTGTTATTTCTGATCCCACAGGTACCTACAAAGTTGGCCAGAAGGTTGTCATGATTCCCAACCAACCACCTATGCAGAGTGATGAGGAATTCTATGAAAACTATATGGCAGGAACTTATTTCTTGTCGAGTGGTTATGATGGCTTTATGCGAGAATTTGTTTCTCTGCCTAAGGATCGTGTGGTAGCTTACGAAGATATCGAAGATACAGTTGCTGCCATTACAGAGTTTGTCAGTGTTGGCATGCATGCTATGAATCGTTTCATGACGGTATCTCACAGCAGACGTCAACGTATCGCTGTCATTGGTGATGGAAGTTTAGCTTTTGTCATGGCTAATATTATCAACTACACTTTGCCTGAAGCTGAGATTATTGTTATCGGACGTCACTGGGAGAAATTAGAATTATTCTCATTTGCAAAAGAGCTCTACATTACTGATAGCATTCCAGAGAATCTTAGTTTTGACCATGGTTTCGAATGCTGTGGTGGTGATGGCTGCGGACCTGCTATTAATGATCTCATTCGTTACATCAAACCACAGGGAACCATTTTGATGATGGGTGTTAGTGAGTACAAGGTAAATATCAATACTCGAGATTCATTGGAAAAAGGTTTGTTACTGGTAGGTTCTTCACGTTCAGGACGTGTTGACTTTGAAAAAGCTATCCAAATGATGGAGATTAAGAGATTTGCCAATCGTTTGAAAAATATCATTTATTTAGAAGAACCAGTCAGAGAAATAAAAGATATTCACCGAGTTTTTGCAACTGACTTAAATACCGCATTTAAGACAGTCTTTAAGTGGGAAGTCTAATGGAGGAAGATTGTGGAAAAAATTATTAAGGAAAAACTTACCCCTTTACTATCAACTGATGATGATATTCTAAGCGTTGAACAACTAGGTGGTATGACCAATCAAAACTACTTGGTCAAAATAAGCTCAAACCAATATATTGTTAAGTTTTTCGGAAAAGGTACAGATAAACTAATCGATCGCCAGAATGAGAAGTTCAATCTTGAATTGTTGAAAGATTTGAAATTAGATGTAGAGAATTATCTTTTCGATATTGAAGCAGGAATTAAGGTTAATCAATACATTGAAAATGCTGAGACACTTGATTCAGCTACCATTAAAACCAAATTTGAAAAGATTGCACCAATTCTACAAACCATTCACGCTTCTGGTAAAGAATTAAAAGGAGAGTTTGCTCCATTTGATGAAATCAAAAAATATGAATCCTTGATTCAAGGAGAGATTTACTATCCAAACTATGAAGCTGTCAGAAAATCAGTATTTTCTCTGAAAGAAGAGCTTGAACAAATCGGAATTGAGAAGAAATCATGTCATATTGATTTGGTTCCTGAAAATTTTATTGAAGCACCAGATGGGCATCTTTATCTGATTGATTGGGAATATTCATCTATGAATGATCCGATGTGGGATCTGGCAGCCCTCTTCTTAGAATCTGAGTTTACTAGTGCGGAAGAGGAAGACTTCCTAGCTCATTACGAGAGTGAAAAGACGCCTGTTTCTCGTGAGAAGATCCGTATTTATAAAATATTGCAAGACATTATTTGGAGTCTCTGGACTATCTACAAAGAAAAAAATGGTGCAGATTTCGGAGATTATGGCATTTCTCGATACAATAGAGCTGTAAAAGAGTTGAGAGGTAATTATGAAAACTAAAAATGGAGTTTCTTTTGGACTTATCTCAGGTATTTTTTGGGGATTAGGGCTAACCATTAGTGCTTATATCTTCTCTATATTTACTGACTTGTCACCTTTTGTTGTAGCAGCAGCGCACGACTTTCTTAGTATTTTTATCTTGTTAGGATATCTTCTCGTTAAAGAAGGAAAGGTACGTTTTTCAATCTTCTTGAACATTCGAAATGTCAGTGTTATTATTGGAGCACTTTTAGCTGGGCCGATTGGCATGCAAGCCAATCTCTATGCAGTCAAGTATATCGGTAGTTCGTTAGCATCATCTGTTTCAGCGATTTATCCTGCGGTTTCTGTCCTTCTTGCCTTCTTTATTCTTAAGCATAAGGTTTCGAAGAATACAGTGTTTGGTATTTTGTTAATCATAGCAGGCATTATTGCTCAGACCTACAAGGTTGAACAAGTGAATTCCTTCTATATCGGAATACTCTGTGCCTTGATTTGTGCGCTTGCTTGGGGAAGTGAAAGTGTTCTGAGCTCATTCGCTATGGAAAGTGAACTCAGTGAACTCGAAGCACTCTTGATACGACAAGTCACATCTTTCTTGTCCTATCTTGTCATTGTTCTCTTCTCGCATCATTCATTTGCGGAAGTAGCAAATGGTCAATTGTTGGGTCTTTTGATTATCTTTGCAGCATCAAATATGATTTCTTATCTAGCCTATTATATGGCTATTAATCGATTGCAACCGGCAAAAGCTACTGGTCTAAATGTGAGTTATGTAGTATGGACTGTTTTGTTTGCAGCTATTTTCTTGGGCTCGCCCCTTAATTTACTGACCATTATTACTTCCCTTATCGTAATGGCTGGTGTTTATATTATTATTAAAGAATAAAGGAGAAAACGCGTGAAAGCGATTATTTTAGCAGCCGGATTGGGAACTCGTTTGAGACCCATGACAGAAAATACTCCCAAAGCCTTGGTTAAAGTCAATCAAAAACCATTGGTTGAATATCAAATCGAATTTTTGAAAGAACGTGGAATTGATGACATTATCATCGTTGTCGGTTATTTGAAAGAACAATTCGATTATCTTAAAGAAAAGTACGGGGTTCGTTTGGTCTTCAATGATAAGTATGCTGATTACAATAACTTTTACTCTCTTTACCTGGTAAAAGAAGACTTGGCCAACAGCTATGTTATCGATGCGGATAACTATCTTTTCAAAAATATGTTCCGTAATGATATCGAGCGTTCAACATATTTCAGTGTTTATCGTGAAGATTGTGATAATGAGTGGTTCCTAGTTTACGGAGAAGATTACAAAGTTCAAGATATAATCGTCGATAGCAAAAATGGACGCATCTTGAGTGGTGTATCGTTCTGGGATGCTCCAACAGCTGAGAAAATTGTTGGATTTATCGATGAAGCCTATGCAAGCGGCGAGTTTGTAGACCTCTACTGGGATAACATGGTTAAAGATAATATCAAAGAACTAGATGTTTACGTAGAGGAGTTGGAAGAAAACTCTATCTATGAAATCGACAGTGTCAAAGATTATAAAAAATTAGAAAAGATTCTTTCTTCACAAAAATAAGCAACTTTTATGAACTGATACCTTACCTATTTTTACTTGACTTTTTAGGTTTGATACAGTATACTAGTGAAAATTTAACCTTTAAGGGCAGTCCAGAGAGACTCACAAGGTGTCAGAGAAAAGAAGCTACAATGAAAACAAGTAAGCAAGTGCTTATTTGCTACTTTTGTGTAAATATCTTAACTGAAACCTTGCAAGTGCAAGGTTTTTCTTTATCTGATCCCCTTAAAATTTAAGGAGGAAAAGTTATGAATCCAAATTGTAAAAAACGAATGGGTGTAATTCGCTTGGAAGTTATGAGAGTAGTATCTCAGGAGGAAATCGCGCCAGCAATCTTTGAGCTTGTACTTGAAGGAGAAATGGTCGAAGCTATGAAAGCGGGCCAATTTCTTCATTTGCGTGTACCTGATGATGCCCATCTCTTGCGTCGTCCGATTTCAATCTCGTCTATAGATAAGACTAAAAAACAATGCCATCTTATTTATCGTATTGAAGGTTCTGGTACGGCAATTTTTTCAACCTTAAAAACAGGTGATAGCTTAGATGTTATGGGACCTCAAGGAAATGGCTTCGATTTATCTGATTTAGACAAGCAGAACCGTGTTCTTATAGTTGGTGGTGGAATCGGAGTTCCGCCCTTACTCGAAGTAGCTAAACAACTGAATGAGCGTGCTGTTGAAATAACAACTGTTTTAGGATTCGCTACCAAAGATGCTGTTATTTTGGAAGATGAATTATCCAGATTTAGTCAGGTCTTTGTAACGACTGATGATGGTTCTTATGGTAGTAAAGGAAATGTTTCTGTAGTGATTAACGAATTTGACACAGAATTTGATGCAATCTACTCATGCGGTGCGCCAGGTATGATGAAATACATTAATCAAACATTTTACGACCATCCAAGAGCTTACCTATCCCTAGAATCCCGTATGGCCTGTGGCATGGGAGCTTGCTACGCTTGCGTATTGAAAGTACCAGATAGCGAAACAGTTAGTCAACGTGTGTGTGAAGATGGGCCTGTATTTAAAACAGGAACTGTTGTTTTATAAGGAGAGTGTCATGACTACAAATCGATTACAAGTTTCTCTACCAGGCTTAGAATTAAAGAATCCTATCATTCCCGCCTCAGGTTGCTTTGGATTTGGTCAAGAGTATGCCAAATATTATGATTTAGACCTCTTAGGTTCCATCATGATAAAGGCTACTACGCTTAAACCACGTTTTGGTAACCCAACTCCTCGAGTAGCAGAAAACCCAGCTGGTATGCTTAATGCTATTGGTTTGCAAAATCCTGGTTTAGAAGTCGTTCTCTCTGAGAAGTTACCTTGGCTTGAAAGAGAATATCCAAATCTCCCTATCATTGCCAATGTTGCTGGATTTTCAAAGCAAGAATACGCAGCCGTTTCTCATGGTATTTCAAAGGCAAATAATGTTAAGGCCATAGAGCTCAATATCTCATGTCCTAATGTCGATCATGGAAATCATGGACTTTTAATCGGACAGGACCCTGAGTTAGCTTATGATGTGGTAAAAGCTGCTGTAGAGGCTTCAGATATCCCTGTCTACGTCAAATTAACACCTAGTGTGACGGACATCGTGACAATTGCAAAAGCTGTAGAAGCTGCTGGAGCTTGTGGTCTCACCATGATTAATACCCTTGTTGGTATGCGTTTTGATCTCAAAACTAGAAAGCCGATTATCGCAAATGGGACAGGTGGCATGTCTGGACCTGCAGTATTTCCTGTAGCTCTAAAACTAATCCGTCAAGTAGCTCAAACAACTAAGCTTCCAATCATTGGTATGGGAGGAGTGGATTCAGCAGAAGCAGCCTTAGAAATGTATCTTGCAGGTGCCTCAGCAATCGGTGTCGGAACTGCCAACTTTACGAATCCCTATGCTTGTCCAGATATTATCGAAAATCTACCAAAAGTCATGGATAAGTACGGGATCGAAAGTCTAGAAATGTTGCGAAAAGAAGTCAGAGAAAGTTTGCTCTAAGTTTTATGTCCTGAATTCAGTCTAAATTGTTTTGAAAGCGCCATTTTTTTGGTATAATAGATACTATGATTATTACAGTACCTATTAAAACAGAAAAAGATATTGCAACACCAGGACCAAACGTCCTTGTACTTGGTTATTTTGATGGAGTTCATCTTGGACATCAAAAATTATTTGAAATAGCTTCTAATATTGCTGCTGAAAAGCGCCAGGGAGTAGCTCTAGTAACTTTTAACGAATCACCAAAACTAACTCTGAATCAATACTCACCTGAACACTTATTGCATATTTTGTATGCTAGTGAACGTGAACGTAGATTGAAGAGAGCTGGAGTTGAGAGTTTATATTTGATGGATTTCACTAGTCGAGTAGCAAATATGACTGCCCAAGAATTTATTGAAACATTTGTCAAGGAAGCGAAGGCAGATACGATTGTAGTTGGTTTTGACTATACTTTTGGTTCAGATAGAAAAACAGCTGAGGATTTAAAAGAACTTTTCCATGGTGATGTGGTTATTGTTCCACCGCTTGAGGATGAAAAGGGGAAAATTAGTTCAACGCGTATCCGCCAAGCCATTCTAGAAGGAGATGTAAAAGAAGCAGGCAAACTTTTGGGATTTCCTTTACCAACGAGAGGTGTAGTGGTTCACGGAAATGCTCGAGGTCGAACTATTGGCTTCCCGACAGCTAATCTAGTCAATTTGGATCGGACATATATGCCAGCTGATGGTGTTTATGCCGTTGACGTTGAAATCCAAAGAAAAGTCTATCGTGGTATGGCAAGTCTAGGTAAAAATGAAACCTTTGATGGCGAAGAAGAGCGTTTTGAAGTTCATATCTTTGATTTTTCTGACGATATCTATGGGGAAACTGTCATCGTTTCCTGGTTGGACCGTATCCGTGATATGGTGAAATTTGATAGCGTTGATCAATTAGTTAAACAACTAGAAGAAGATGAAAAGATAGCTAGAAAATAAAATCAAAAAATAGTAGAGTTTGGGATTTTCTCAAACTCTTTTTTATTATGCGACTTTCAGTCCGTCTCGCTCCGTTA
>NZ_KV807707.1:21986-64931 GCF_001812125.1 Streptococcus sp. HMSC071D03 | reverse complement strand
AAATCATTCCTAGTTGGTATTTGATTGAGAAAAAAGCTGAATAATAAAAGAGTTGATTAAAGAAGAATTTGGTAGTTGGGACGTTAAAAGTAAAGAGACTCAACAAGTTTACAAGTTAGCAAGTAAATTTTTTAAGTGACAATTATCAGCTATAAAGTTGAAAAATGGTAACTATAAAATAGTTTCATTCTACATTTTAATTTTAAACAACAACTCAGTTACTTTCGTTCTTTAATATAGGAGTATACTAGCACCACATGTTGAGGCGGTAAGTTTGCTAGTCAAGGAGTAAAACGACGAAGATTAGCATTTACTTCCGCCCATGCGATAGCTGTCCGTGATTGACAAGTGCTAGCACGCAGACAGAACGGAGATAGCGAACCGCTGAGTGTGTCGCTCTGCTCGTAAAAGCTTAGAAACCTTTGAACGAAAGGGATAATGAAAGCCTTGATTGCAAGGCTTTTTGCTTTATGGTGGGTAAGTATCAGAGTGAGAAAATTTTTGGAATGAGTAGAAGTGATAGCTAGAAATTATCAGTTTCTATTTCCATTTACCCTGTGGGTACGTGTTTGTTTCCATTGACAAGGAGTTTGTGGGAATAGAAATGTACCCACCTTGTTTGAATCAAGTGAAGTGTAGTTGAAGGAAATCTGTTGAAAGCAATACTTCATTTTACCGAATAAGTAATAATTTAGGCAACTTCAAATCGATTAAAAAAAACTATTTTAAAGGTTAAGAGTAGACAAAAATTGTCCACTCTTTTTTGCAAACTCAATTTATCAATAAATGAAATGAGGGAATGTAAAATGAAATATTTTGAGGTTGAGTTAGAAAATCCTGATGAATTTTTAAAACTACAAACAGAAGATTTTGTGAAAGCTAATCGCTTGCTACTAAGGAAGATAATCCAGAGCGTTACAGTCTATGAAGAAAACTTCGTCATATCCTTTAAATCTGGCATCGAATTGGAAGTATGAGTCTCATTCCATAACTTTTATATTGAACATATCATCTTGTTGTGTTATACTATAAATTGATATAAACAAAGATGTAGGAGGAACCGAAACTATGACAGCCTCAATGCGTTTAAGATAAGCTGGCAATAAAAAAAGCAGAATCTATACCCGATGATAGGCTTTTTTGTTGTGCTTATTTATACGATATTGAGCATTCATTAGTTACGGTGAGGATATTGGTTATTTAACTATACCTTTATTTAACTATGTCTTTAATATGAATGTTTCCAAATTGTATGTATGCAGACCAAAAGCCACATTGTGGGGTTTGGCCTGCATTTTTTATTGCCTAGAATGCTATTAAAAATAGAAATTCAAGCAAAATAATATGCAGGAGATAATATAAATGGAAAAATACAACAATTGGAAACGAAAATTTTATGCAATATGGGCAGGGCAAGCAGTATCATTAATCACTAGTGCCATCCTGCAAATGGCGATTATTTTTTACCTTACAGAAAAAACAGGATCTGCGATGGTCTTGTCTATGGCTTCATTAGTAGGTTTTTTACCCTATGCGATTTTGGGACCTGCCATTGGTGTGCTAGTGGATCGTCATGATAGGAAGAAGATAATGATTGGTGCCGATTTAATTATCGCAGCAGCTGGTGCAGTGCTTGCTATTGTTGCATTCTGTATGGAGCTACCTGTCTGGATGATTATGATAGTATTGTTTATCCGTAGCATTGGAACAGCTTTTCATACCCCAGCACTCAATGCGGTTACACCACTTTTAGTACCAGAAGAACAGCTAACGAAATGCGCAGGCTATAGTCAGTCTTTGCAGTCTATAAGCTATATTGTTAGTCCGGCAGTTGCAGCACTCTTATACTCCGTTTGGGATTTAAATGCTATTATTGCCATCGACGTATTGGGTGCTGTGATTGCATCTATTACGGTAGCAATTGTACGTATACCTAAGCTGGGTAATCAAGTGCAAAGTTTAGAACCAAATTTCATAAGGGAGATGAAAGAAGGAGTTGTGGTTCTGAGACAAAACAAAGGATTGTTTGCCTTATTACTCTTAGGAACACTATATACTTTTGTTTATATGCCAATCAATGCACTATTTCCTTTAATAAGCATGGAACACTTTAATGGAACGCCTGTGCATATTTCTATTACGGAAATTTCCTTTGCATTTGGGATGCTAGCAGGAGGCTTATTATTAGGAAGATTAGGGGGCTTCGAAAAGCATGTATTACTAATAACAAGTTCATTTTTTATAATGGGGACCAGTTTAGCCGTTTCGGGAATACTTCCTCCAAATGGATTTGTAATATTCGTAGTTTGCTGTGCAATAATGGGGCTTTCGGTGCCATTTTATAGCGGTGTGCAAACAGCTCTTTTTCAGGAGAAAATTAAGCCTGAATATTTAGGACGTGTATTTTCTTTGATCGGAAGTATCATGTCACTTGCTATGCCAATTGGGTTAATTCTTTCTGGATTCTTTGCTGATAAAATCGGTGTAAATCATTGGTTTTTACTATCAGGTATTTTAATTATTGGCATTGCTATAGTTTGCCAAATGATAACTGAGGTTAGAAAATTAGATTTAAAATAAACAATATTGGAGGAATATTTATGTATCTTATTTTCATGTAACTCTTCCTGCTAAAATCGCAGGGTTTTCCCTGCATACAAGCAAATGAAAGCATGCGATTATAGACAGGAGGAAATGTTATGGAATTAATATTAAAAGCAAAAGACATTCGTGTGGAATTCAAAGGACGCGATGTTTTAGATATAAATGAATTAGAAGTATATGATTATGACCGTATTGGTTTAGTAGGAGCAAATGGTGCTGGAAAAAGCACTTTACTCAGGGTACTTTTAGGAGAATTAACTCCCCCAGGATGTAAAATGAATCGTCTGGGTGAACTTGCCTATATTCCCCAGTTGGACGAAGTAACTCTGCAGGAGGAAAAAGATTTTGCACTTGTAGGCAAGCTAGGTGTTGAGCAATTAAATATACAGACTATGAGCGGTGGTGAAGAAACAAGGCTTAAAATAGCACAGGCCTTATCGGCACAGGTTCATGGTATTTTAGCGGATGAACCTACGAGCCATTTAGACCGTGAAGGAATTGATTTTCTAATAGGACAGCTAAAATATTTTACAGGTGCACTGTTAGTTATTAGCCATGACCGCTATTTTCTTGATGAAATAGTAGATAAAATATGGGAACTGAAAGATGGCAAAATCACTGAGTATTGGGGAAACTATTCTGATTATCTTCGTCAGAAAGAGGAAGAACGTAAGAGCCAAGCTGCAGAATACGAACAATTTATTGCGGAACGTGCCCGATTGGAAAGGGCTGCGGAGGAAAAGCGAAAACAGGCTCGTAAAATAGAACAGAAGGCAAAAGGTTCTTCAAAGAAAAAAAGTACTGAAGACGGAGGGCGTTTAGCTCATCAAAAATCAATAGGAAGTAAGGAAAAAAAGATGTATAATGCTGCTAAAACCCTAGAGCACAGGATTGCGGCCTTAGGAAAAGTAGAAGCTCCGGAAGGCATTCGCAGAATTCGTTTCAGGCAAAGTAAAGCATTGGAGCTCCATAATCCATACCCTATAGTCGGTGCAGAAATTAATAAAGTATTTGGGGATAAGGCTCTGTTTGAAAATGCATCTTTTCAAATTCCGTTAGGAGCAAAAGTGGCGTTAACTGGTGGTAATGGAATCGGAAAAACAACTTTAATCCAAATGATCTTAAACCATGAAGAAGGAATTTCTATTTCGCCTAAGGCAAAAATAGGTTACTTTGCACAGAATGGTTACAAGTACAACAGTAATCAGAATGTTATGGAGTTTATGCAGAAGGATTGTGACTACAATATATCAGAAATTCGTTCAGTGCTAGCATCTATGGGGTTCAAACAGAACGATATTGGAAAAAGTTTATCTGTTTTAAGCGGTGGAGAAATTATAAAATTGTTGCTTGCTAAAATGCTCATGGGTAGATATAACATCCTAATAATGGATGAACCCAGTAACTTCCTTGACATACCAAGTTTAGAGGCTTTGGAAATACTAATGAAGGAGTACACCGGAACTATCGTGTTTATCACCCACGATAAACGATTACTCGAAAATGTAGCAGATGTAGTTTATGAAATTAGAGATAAGAAAATAAATCTGAAACATTAAATTTAAGGTAGTCGCTGGTCAGTATAGTCTGTTCTGGTTGGCGACTCCATTGTTAAAGAGTATAAAGACTTTAGATTTTATGAATATTAAAAATAGGAACAGTCAATTGAACTGCTCCTATTTTTCTGCTAAATATATTGTAGTTTTCTTATATGTATAATGATAGATTAGCGGATTCTCATCTACGGTACTTACTTCAAATATGAAGAAGTGATCGCGGTTATCTCTGGACTTTTCCTTATTGAGGACAAAGTAATTCTTACGTGAAGTCGCCATTGTTTTTAGGATATCATCAGTTAGGAAGGTCAATGGAATATTCATGTTAGAGTAGCGGTAGAAGTCACGTTCAAAATCTTGGTAGCTCTCGCTATAATAGTCCATTTGTAGGTGATTACGCTGAAACTCAAGCTGATTCATAGAGCACCTCCTCGACAAGTTCAATACTAATAATGTCTTTTAATTTCAAATTGATGTGACCTGTTGTAGTTTTTATCAAAATGAAATCTTTGGTCAGACTTGGTATTGTTCCAGTGTAGGAAACACGCTTGTTTTTTTCAATCACTTGAATGCGTGTGCGTAGCTGCCCGGCGTATACTTGACTGAGGAGTAATAATTTCTTCTCTAGTGATAAGTCAGACATGTACGTTACTTTGTTTGTATCATCAGAGAGTGCTGATGCATGTTCAGATAGGAAAAAGCCCATCCATTTTTGCATCTTTGTATCCTGGTACTCTCTTGCTGATTGAAATGGTAAATATGAACGGTCAATCATATCAAATCCTTTCTATGCAGAGGCAAGGGTATTTTTATCAAATTGAATCGTAAAACCTTGAATTCCCCCACCTGTGTAACATTCTTTAAAGCGATTGATTACCTCAGTATAGATTATCACAGATGAGCTTGTTGGCTTAATGCTAAATGTAAATTCCAATGGTAATCGGTTTTCAGATTTAGCATGTACTAGTCGTATCGATATTTCAGTTGTTTTGAGTTTTCTCTGACGAAGTTTTGAAGTTGCTGTTTCAACGATTCCATGTAAAAATCTTTCAAGCATTTCAATATCATTACATCCTTTGCTACGGATTTCTGAAAATTGTACTGTATTTTTTTCTTGTTTCATTTTAATCCCTCCAATCCACCCGCGGAATGACCACCGATAAGTTTACTGCGTTCAATATTTCTGGAACCTTCAGTTAGGACGGTTCCTTTTTGTATGGCTAAAAAACCAAACTGTTCTCTGACAACATCAATAGCTGTCTGAAGTCTATTATCTTTTTCAATTTGTTCTACATCATCAAAGAGTGATAGTAGAGTATAGCTTTCATCTACGAAGCCACTATAAGATACACCAATTTGTCTCACTGCACCAGAGGTGTATTTTTTCGGAATAATACAAGTACATGACTCACCATTGTTTTGGGGAGATTTGCGGGTTCAATTTTATTCTGAGCATTTATAGATTTTTTCATCTCAGTCCTAGAATAGCCAATATGAATAGAAACGACAGTAGTCAATACTAGGGCTACTGTTCCGTTCCACAGTATCATTTAAAAATCATTTTCACACCCTTTCGTCTATTAGTATAGAAGAAAGCTCTCAGCACATGTTGAGTGTGTAAGTTTGTTAGTGAAACGTAGCTAAATCTCTCGCTTTTTTATTTCAAAGCTCCAGTGGAGCTTTGAACTCCCAAACCTTTTGAGTCCCACAGATGCATTATAACGGGGCTGTAGCATTGATGTCAAAACTTTCACCTCCTATATAAACAAATTCTATCCAACGTTTAAAAAGGATCAGTAGCTGATAATATATAGCGGTTTGCATCGTGACGACAAGTAGGTGGATTACGATTATTTGTAATTTATAAAATCTATGATGAGAGGTACGTGATTAGAGGTATCAAGTAATTTTTATTTTGCTAGAGCAAGCAACAAATCTTCTTCATAAGGACTATGCTAAGCAGATGTATCAGATACTAGATTTAGATAAATTTGAATGAGTTATGATGAATCAACTTCTAGACCACATCAGCATTTAAGAGGATAGGAAAATTAGAGTACCCTTCACAGAGGGAACTGAGGTACAGTTATAGAAAAAGAAAGGCTGTAATAACAGCTGGAAAACATTTTCGTTACAGCCTAATTTGCGTTTTTGTGGTATACTGAAATTGTTGAATGACTTTGAAAGTAAACAAGAAAAATAACTATTAAGGCTTTTATATTTGATAGTTATATTTTCGAAAATATAATATAATCAAAGATATTGCAGATGGATAATAAAATATGACTAGAGAAAAAGCGTTTAAAACTATTGAAGAGCAGATTTTGATTCAACGGGGCAGGAATTTGAAGATTACCGATGAGCCAGGGATGGTAAGTTTTATTCAGCAGAAAAATTATTTTAATTCTATAAATGGTTTTGAAACTATTTTTTTGGAGACCTCTAACCCTAAAAAATATATGAAAAGAGTCTCTTTTAAAGATTTTGAGAGAATATACACATTAGATAGAAATATAGCTAAGTACCTATTTCAAGAAATCGAAAAGATTGAGGTTGAACTGAAGTCGAGAATTGCATACGAATTTTCAAAAGTTCATTGCAATAATGGTATTGCTTCTAACTTAAAGTATTTAGATATCAATTGTTATGTGCTACCGATAGCACACAATCGAAATTCTTTTACAGAGTATTTTTATACTCATGGAGATAATAAAAAAACGCATTCTTTTTTTAGAGTGCATACTATTTCTGCCAAGATTAAAGATGTAATGTTTACAGGTAAAATTAGTACCTCTCATACTCGTAACGGAGATGTATATTACAACCTAGAAGGTGATTTTGATGGAATAGTTTATGACCTTAAAATAAATCAATATCGAGGGAGATTTTCAATAAAAGCTTCTAATACTCCTAGTAATATTTCTTCATTAAACGGTTCTATGAATGTGACGATTCAAATTAATAACATAGAGGGAAGATTTTTTGAATTATCTTATTCAGACTTCTGTAAAATTAAATATCCATATATTTCTAGCTATAAAAATCCTCCGCTTTGGGTTATTATTGATACACTAATGTTGAATGACTTGCTGGTTTTATTCCAAGGATTAGACATTGCTATACAAAATAAAATTATGAGTGAGATGGGATTTGATTCCTCTATTAGTGGGAGTCGAGAAAAATTCATTAACGCTTGTGAAATACTGCGTGAGTTGAGAAACCAATTGGCACACTTTGGTCTCATAACCAGATATAGGACGGGAAATAGTATTCTAATCAATAGACTTTTTATCTCTGATTTGTTACTTACTCCTAAAAGGAATAATAGAGTTTTAAAGTTTTATCAAGGTTTAAAAATTTTAAATTCTTTTAATAGATTCTCTCTTAAAAGGATTGATCGAGCTATTCAATCATATTATTTAAAAAATATGTTACTATTGAAGTTTGATATTAATAAAAATTTTTTTAATAGAATTGGCAAGTAAGTGTTGCAAAAAGTTGCTGGTTATGATAGAATAATATAGTTATATTTTAGTGCCACGACGGCGTGAAATCCTTGAAAGAGGTTTTCAAAAAGTCATAAGGGGGAAGGTTAATAAACTTTCCTCCTTATTTTATTTATTTAGATAAGTTGAAAATAGTGTTGAAGATGTTTGATTTCTGAAGTACCTTGAATTGTATAGAGTTTACATGCAGTTTAGAATTTCTGATTTATTATCCAGAGGATAGAACCGCTTATTGAAGATATTTTAGAAAGTTAGTCATTACCAAAGTTAATATTTATTTCTACAGTATAATTCTAAAATCACTTTTTTTCTCTTTCGTCTATTAGTATAGAAAAAAGCTAACACTACATGTGGAGTGTGTGAGTTTGTTAGTGAAACGAAATTAATCCTCAAAAGGTTTCCCAAAACTTTTGAGTCCCACAGACGCATCATGAGGAGAAATCATGAGGGATATTATCAGTTGAATAAGTAAGAGTATAATCTACATCTCCAAAGTAGGAGTGGCTAGTTCCAGCAGAAAGACCTTCATAGGTTTTATAACTGAATAGATCGACTTACTTTGTTGTCGAATTTTTCCTGTTCTTCAAGTAATTCTGAGGAATAGACGACAACTTTAAAATCAAATAAGCTAAAAACGCTCTAAAATCATTAAATTGATATTAAAGTGTTTTTTATTGTCAAAATATACAATTGAAAAAATTTCCAGCTTTTTTAAAATCACTATCTCAGATGACAATTTAATCAAAATATGATATAATACAGAAAAAGTAAAAATAACAAAAGTAACTTACCAAAGTAAAAGAAAAAAAGTATATAGATAGCCACGGCGGATATTCCTTTCATCGTTTAGAAGGAGTTGCTGTGGTTATCGTTGTTGCTGAGCTAGTTAATTGCTCTTATTACTTAGATGAAGTTACTTTTATTATTGAATTAATTTAAATAATAATAACGATCAATGAAAGTACTCATCGATATTTCCTTTTTGCAGTTTAGAGCTCAAAGGAGAACAGTACTGATTTGGTCGTTTTTTTGCGTATTGACATCCTAAAAGCCAGTCAGAACCTTCAGTCATGATAAACAAGGAGAATTAATGAAATTTGTAGTTTATAAACATTCGCTGGTTTTAGGTGATAACAACATCGTGACAAAGCAATTGATTGCACTCAAACATGATGATGGCACATTACAATTCACTGATTTTCATAGATATGTAAAATCTGCCACAAAGATTAAATCTATTTCAGACGATGGAAACAAACGATTTTCATACGTTGTTAAATTTTTGAATTTTATATACGGAACAGTTGGGGTTAACAATCTTGATCAACTAACTTTAGAAATGGTCAAGGAGTTTTTTATGCTTTATGGTTTAGGACAACTTCCAGAAGATAGAAAAAATAGAAAGAAAAGTACAGTCGAAAAATGTGTAAATGCAGTTCTTGATTTTTTAACTCTATACTTGAATGAACGAAAAGGAAAGGTTAAATTGAAGCCAAAAGACCTTTATTCTATCAATACGTTTACCAATAGACGAGGCAGAGTCATCAAAAGAAAAGAGCTGAATTTTGAGATATTTGTTGATGATAGCAACACACAGAAGTCAATTTTTAGAGATATGCCAAACAGCGCCTTTGAAATGATCTTCGCTCACATTGCTCAATGTCACAAGGATTTACTTATGGCTGTTGCCTTGGGAGCATTTGTTGGTTTAAGACCATCAGAAGCTTGTAATGTAAGACGTGAAGATAGCCCTTTGGGGGCAGGTATCATATTTCACCAAAGTGATAATCAAGTATTTAAAATTGAGGTTGATCTGCGAAAAGAAATGCCCCTTAGAAGCGATTTAAAGTCAACTGGACGAATTAAAAAGGAAAGACTTCAAGCTGTACCTTATATCTTCTTAGAGGTCTTTTTAGACACCTACAATGACTATATGAGCTACCTAGAAGGTAAAAGGTATGAGAAAGATTATGGTCCATTAAGCCTTAACAAGCAAGGGAAAGCATTGTCATACGATGTGTACTATCAACGATTTCGTAAGATTATTCGCGAAGAAATGATTCCAATATTTCTTAAATCTGATGACCCAGAGGTTGTCTTTTTTGGTCAACTCTTGCAAGAAAATAATATTTCACCCCATATCTTTAGGCACTGGTACACCACACAATTGGTTTTGTCAGGTGTTAATGAAGTTAGTGAACTGATGTCTGCTAGAGGAGACAATTCACCAGAAAGTGCTTGGGTTTATTTACAAAATAAAGGAGAAATTGCAAAACAATATGGTCAGGTTAATAATGGTGTTTTTGAATATATGAACTGGCAAGCAGAAAAATTGTTTGGAGAAGATTAAAAGGAGTAGCTATTGGTAGTAGATTTAAAAAATTATCTTGAAAGAATATTAGTCGAGTTAGGTGCTGCTACAATAAAACACCGTGAGAAAGTCAGTGGATTCTTACTAGACAATGAATGGTTTGGTGTGTCTATAAATCTTGATGATTATACTATTTCTGAAAAAGATGCTGAAGTTCTTAAAAATCACATCAAAGACTATCTAACAACACCTCCTGGAATTAAGAGTATGGAAGGAATCTTTTCAAAAAAATTTCCTTCTACAAGTGAATTATTCGTACAATTTGCTGAAGAAGAAAAGCTGAGTGAAACAAATCGTTTCTATCTACTTGATTTTTTAGCATACTACTTAACAAAGGATTTGTTTCTATATAGTGATGCTGAAGTAGAGACCTTAGTAGAAGTAGCAACAGAAGTTCTTACGAAGTCACAAGGCAATATCCTCATTCAATTTATTAAATGGCTACTCAATAAAGGCGTTACTCGTTATCGAGTAAGTTTTGAAATGACAAAGCGTTACACGATTGAGAGTGCAAATGGAGCGTATGAATTAGATGAATACCTTGAATTAATGTACTACCTATTCAACGAAAACTACATCATAAAAAATGATATGTTGTGTAAAGCAGCAAATTCAAAAAACTATGCAGATACATGGTTGTATCTAGGGTTACATTTTATTTGCGCACTAAGATCAACAGACTTAGAAAGATTAGGACATCCTAAATTAACAAGAGAACCATTAGAAGTTTTAGAAGCAGTAGTAGATGGAACTTGGAGTAGTAGTGAAGCTAGAAGGACTTTACTAAGTATTACAACAAGATTGACTTATTTAAACTTAACACCTAATAAAACCAAAAACGCTTCTAATGTTGCTCAGTTAAAGTTTCATGTCCCAGAAAGTTGTCAGGTTCTTATTGGAACGTTATTGGCTATCTGTGAGGCACATTTCCAACTTCAAATACCATACAATGCAGAAAATCCATTGATCAGACAAATTAAAACTTATGAAAAGATTACTAGTTATATGGGAGAGGAAATCGGAAATTTATTTTTAGAGCGTAACTTTAGTAGTCGTTCTGCAAACAAGTCCTACTTACAATCTGTCGCAATGTTAGCAGATGATGTTCTTGAAGAAAAGTCAGAACTGAATATTAAAGGTTATTTTCTAGCAGCATTAGCTCGTAGCCATAAAGGGGATTTTAATGAATTTGCACAAACCACAACAACGTATCTAAAAGATGCCCAACTCGGACAACTAAAACCTGAAATGGTTGCAAAAGAGCTATTTGAACGAGGCGTATTATCCATGATTCCGTCTATGCTCTTGACCATTGTAACTAGAGGAAAGTATAAAAAATTAAGTCCAAGCCAACAAACTCAAATGATTAAAAGTTTAGATTTAACGCCAATTGAAATTGAAAAAACGTTGGAATTGAGTATTAGGGCTGATTCACGTTCGCAACAAGCATTAAAAACTCTAGTTGAAAATAATGTTGATCCTGAACAATTACTGACGATCTGTCATCGAATTGGTAACGGAGAAGCTTTTTCTAAGCAAGGAGAGAGTATGTGTCTTTTATCTGCACTAGGGAAACTATGTCCCTATGATGACCGTCAGCATTGCGTCGGCTGTCAGTATGAATTACAAACAAAATCTACCTTGCTTTTGTTAATTGGTGAGTTTAATCGACTCAATAAACAATATCAAAAATTAAAGAATGAACTTGAACGAGGAAAGGTTCGAGCCATTCTTGAGAAGCAGATTAAACCATGTCTTACAGAAATGTTGCAAGCTTTATCAGAACAGTATGGCGAAGCTGTATTGTCTGATTATGAGGATATTATTAAGGAGTTAGTCAGTTGAATAATCAATCAAAATTATTTCGTAAAGTAAATGAAATTATCCTGTTTGATGACAATATGATTGAGAGCGCAAAAGAATGTTTTCAAGACTATGTTGAAAAAGGGATTATTCTAACCACCAATTTTGAAGAAAATAAATGGGAAACGACTAATGAATATTCTAACGTTAGCTTCATTTTTAACTTGAATAAATTCCAATATAAAAGGTTTTATGAACAAGTATTTCAATTATCTTTTGATGATTTTGTTACCTACTTAAAGAGTTTTATAGTGCTATCTATGGAACATCATGTTTTAATCACTCTCCAAGCCTTTTTAAGAGATATAAAGAAATTAGTCAGAGAACTAAAAGTGAACGAAGCCTTCTCATTAGCAAATATGAAGATTTCCAACCCCTCAGTATGTATAGATTTTCTTTCTACACTACCATGTTTAGAGAGTAACGAATTAACCCAACTGATTGAGCAACTAGATGAACTTTTAAATGTTAGTTATCAACTGAACACTAAAAAACAGCGAAAGTTAGCCCAATTTCAATCCTATTTTTTATTTAATGATATTTTAAACGACTATTGGGTTAAATCATTATTAGATGAGGAAAGATTGTTTTACTACCCTCTTTACTTATGGTGGCAAATAACAGCAGTAGTACCACTTAGACCAAGGGAGTTTTTGCTCACTCAGAGAAATTGTCTCACAGAAAAAGACGGAAAATATTACTTAACTCTCAGACGAAATAACTTAAAAGGAAAAGACAAGGGAGTATCCCATAAAATTTCAGAGGATTATTATTTAACAACTTACGAAGTACCATTTAAGCTTGCGAGTGAGATTTTAAATTATTTAGAGCTAACCAAAGACTTATCATCTACACAGTTAGATACCCTATTTGTGACAGACTCTCATTATCGGAAATGGAAACGTATTGCTAGTACTAAAAACCGTTTCTTGACGTACAGTAACTTAAATACAATTTTAAAATATTTCTTTAATGAGATTGTATCTCAACAGTATGGGTATTTTGTCCATCATATCAATTCCCCAAATCAATTAGACGATCATGAGATTAATTTCATTCATATTGGAGATACTAGACACATTGCAATGATCAATTTGATAGCAGAAGGAGCTAGTCCAGTAACAGCAATGCTCTTAGCTGGACATGATAGTATCACAACATCTTCACATTATTTTTCAAATCTGAGTCAGTTTATTGAATGTAGGAGCTATCAGCTTTATCGTAAATTAACAAACTCTCAAACGTCTTACGCTATAAGTAAAACTCAACATAAATACACCATTAATAAAAACTATGTTCCTCTTGATAATAAGGGCAGATGTTATTCACCTCGATTTGCGGAAGGTGATTATTCAGACTGTCTTAAAGTCATTAGCTCACATGCAGAGCTTGGTGCTTGTACTAGTTGTCCATTTTACAGAAAAGCTGGAAAAGATTATTTCTCTATGGATAAATCCTTTAAGAAATCAATCGACGAGGAAGCTTTAATTGTAGATGAGGCTATAAAAAGAGTTCGACAAGGAAAGGGGAATATAGAAGATATTGGTGAGGCATTATTAAAACTTAAAACAGTTAGTCATTCTTATCAAGAATATCTAACTGAAAAACATTTATCCTTACAGGAGTTCTCAAATGGCTAGAAAGAAGTATATTGATAATCAAGAATTGCTATTATTATTTGAACATTATTTACTGGAACATTGTTCGAATAATCCTAGACTATTCAAAATTCCACAGTTTGGAAATTACCTTAGAAGCAACGGATTTCCGCAGGTTGCAGACACAACGATTAGAAGAAACAAAGAATTTAGACAAGCCCTTAATGATAGATTGGAACTATTTGAAGACGACACTTATCAAACAGTTATAACGTATAAAACTCTAGATGTAGAACGTTTCTTAATGACCAATAGAACCCCTAAAGCAATCAAATCAGCATTGATGGAACTTAACAATTATTATAAAAGAGTTGTTGATGCAGCAATAGAATATAAGGAAGAAGCCAGTAAGCTCAAAACAAGAGTTTCAGAGTTGAAAAATGAGGTAGCACAACTTAATGAAAAGAATGCTGAAATAAAGGAGCAGACAGCGTTAAACAAAGAATTATTAGAGGAAAACAAAAAGTTAAGGAATCTTCTTAAAACTAGTTTGTATCCTGATATTGCGAATGAATTGTTAAAAGAAGAGGGCTTGTTAAAATCTGATCAGCAACTAGTAACTAAGAAGTATCTTAGTGAGAATGTTATTACTTCAGACACAAAAATATCTTTTGAAAAACATACTCATACTGAAAAGCAAACAAGCAAAAGTAAGATTTTGGAAATAAAAGACTTACTGGATAACAAGACTAAGTATTAGGAGGAGAAAATGTCAGACTTAATCACTGATTTTCCAGCCTTATTGAACTATTGGGACTTTGACAAGAATATCAAAATAGATGTAGAAAAAATAACAATTACCAGTAAAAAACACATTAACTGGAAATGTCCTACCTGTTCTTATGAATGGAAAGCAAGTACATCAAAATCTTATAAGAATATTCAAAATCATTCAAAAATCTGTCCTGTATGTGAGCTTGGAAAAGTGTTCATAAAAGGGGAAAACTCTATATCTGCAAGGATTCCTAACTTTCTAAGGTACATAAACTTTCATTATGAAAATATAGAAACCATTCAGGAAGAGATTGATAATTTATCTTTTTCTTCAAAGAGGTTATTTCACTTCAAATGTCCTACCTGTCATGTTGGTTGGAAAGATGTAGCAAACACTTCTAAATTAATCAATAAACATAATCAAGAGCTTGTTCATGTCGGATGTAATGAAAGTACACATTTTGTACCTTACACTAAAGCATACCCTAATCTTCGGAAAATTTATCTTCCAGGGGAGCAAAACGATGTAGAGTTTAATGATCTGAAGTTAAGTGACAATGTTACAATCCCTAGAAATTGGAAATGCGACAAATGTGACCATATCTTTAAGTTGTCTATTGATCAGCTAATTTCAAGAATCAAAAGATATAGTTTCTATTGTACTAACTGTAAAGCTACATTCGATACCTCAATTAAAGTGAAAGCGAACCCCCTATTACATACAGATAGAAATCTTTTTAAGCAATTTATTCCAACTCATGTAAAAAGTAATATGATTGATAGTTTATCCAACATCTTAGTAAGATGGCAGTGTTTTAAATGTCATGGTCAATATGAATGTAGTGTTGTCAAAAGGCATCTTGAAGGCTGCCCTTATTGTGATAATAAATTGATGTTAAAAGGATATAATACTTTACAAGAAACTCATCCTTATTTAGAGAAATTTTGGGATAAAAGTAATGATAAACCTATTTCTGAATACTGGTATAAGTCTTCTAAATGCATAAATTGGAAATGCCCTTGCTGCAAAGTCAGTTTTTATTGTAGTCCAATTGAAATGATTTTAAGAACCGACTTAGAGAATAGTAATTTTCAAACTTGTCCTAATCGTTGTGATTGGGATACACTTGTTTTTAACAATGATATACTCTATAATTTCCCAAAATTACAGGAAGAATGGAGCGATAAAAATGGATTGCCTGTTCATTTAGCATTGAGCCACATTGAAACAAAAAAATATTGGTGGAAGTGTTCTGTTTGTCAAGGTGAATACCTTTGTTCAATTCCAATAAGAAAAGAAGTAATAGATAGCTGTCCATATTGTAATGATGAACAAGCATTAAAAGGTTATAATACAATTGCAGATACTTATCCTGAGTTGTGTGACCTTTGGAGTAGCAAGAATGTAGAAAAACCTGATGAGGTGACGAAATCGTCAGAAACCGAGAATAAAATATTTAATTGGATTTGTGATTGTTGTGATTTAGAATTTCAGGAGAGATTAGGGATTGTTCTAGGTGTGTTTACAAACAATAATTCTAATAGTCTCAATTCTATATGTCCTTACTGTAATAAAAAAATTCCTAAACCAAATGAAACACTAAGCTATGTTAAACCGTACTTAAACAATGAATGGGTAAAAGAACTGAATGGTGATATTGATACCTTCTTTTATGATTCAAATGCTTTAACCAATTGGATTTGTCGAAAATGTCACAGAAGTTTTAAAGCAAAAATTTCTGATCGCCACAAAAACGACCAATGTTGTCCATATTGTTCTTTTAAGAAGACTGCAAAAGGTTATAATGATCTTGAAACAACACATCCTTGGTTAATTAAAGAATGGTCATCATTAAATAAACAAGAAATGTCTTCAGTAAGGGCAAATTCAACATATAATGCATGGTGGAAATGCCCTGTATGTACTGGAGAATATCAGAAAGTTATTAAAGAAAAATTTTACAGAGAAAATTCTTGTCCATACTGTAGAAATCAAAAAGTATTAAAAGGATTTAACGATTTAGCAACAACGCAACAAAGTCTAATGAATGAGTGGGATTATCTAAATAACTCCTTGATAGTAAGTCCAACTGAAATTACAGAGTTGAGTATTCTGCCTGTATGGTGGATATGTCAAGAAAATCTTAATCACCGTTACAAAATTCAAGTAAAAGAAAGAATGGCATACAAAAAACGCAATAAAAGGTCGTGTTCCATTTGCAAAGGCCACAGAAGAAAGCAAGAACACTTTGTACAGTTTGAAAAAATATAGATAAATAAAAACACTCTAAATTTCATTAAATTGATATTAGAGTGTTTTTTTATTGTCAAAATGTACATTTGAAAATTTTTTAGTTTTCACTTAAATAAAGTACATTTTCAACTGAATTGAGAGTAGTAAAAAATTTCCAGTGTTCACTTAAATAAAGTACATAATTGAGTATAATTGGCTTAAAAAATTTTTTTGGTTATCCTTTTTATAGTACATTTAGATTGACAAATTTTCTCAATTTGCTACAATAATAAAAACAATAGAAATGATGGTCAAAGCTCATGGATGTTGCAGGCTTTTTTGTCCTGCACTTCTTTGGAGTTTTGACTGTTTTTGTGTCGTTTAGAGGAAAGGAAAAAAGATGATTCAACAAGACTTTCGGACAAAAGTAGAACATACGGTTTTTGGAGTTCGGGCGACAGCCTTGATTGTCCAAAATCACAAGCTTCTAGTTACCCAAGACAAGGGCAAGTATTACACTATTGGTGGTGCGATTCAAGTCAATGAGAGAACGGAAGACGCGGTAGTGCGTGAAGTGAGGGAAGAACTGGGTGTCAAAGCTCAAGCTGGGCAACTAGCTTTTGTAGTTGAAAATCGTTTTGAACAAGACGGTGTCTATTATCACAATATCGAGTTTCATTATCTGGTGGACTTACTTGAGGATGCACCGTTGACCATGCAGGAAGATGAAAAAACGCAGCCCTGTGAGTGGATTGATTTGGATAAACTCCAGAATATCCAGCTGGTTCCAGCCTTTTTAAAAACAGCTTTGCCAGCTTGGAACGGCCAACTAAGACACATTCATCTTGAAGAATAGGAAAGAAAATGATGGTTAAGCTTATTGCCCATGTGCTTGTTCATAGTGGTGGTGATTATTTGCTCATTCAGCGTTCGGAAATTAAAAGAGGACAACCCAACGTTTATCCAACTTACTGGGATATTCCTGGTGGCGGGGTTGAAAAGGGTGAACTTCCGCGAGATGGAGCTCTTAGAGAATGTGTTGAAGAAGCGGGAGTTAGGCTAGACAGCAGTTCGCTCAAACTTCTTCACGAAGATAGTCAACTGGATACCACTAAGGATACTGTCTTTACTCGCTTAGTTTATAAAGCAGAGTGGGTTGGGGAGAAGCCAATTATCAGATTAGATCCTGAAGAGCATACGCACTTTAAATGGGTTACTATGGCTCAAGCTCTAGAGGAGGAGAAGTTAGTTCCTTATTTACGAGAAATTTTTGAAAGGTTAAGAAATGACTTATAATTTTACTGAAGAATACGATATTATAGTTATCGGTGCGGGACACGCTGGGGTAGAAGCATCTCTAGCAGCTAGCCGTATGGGCTGCAAGGTCTTGCTTGCGACCATCAACATTGAAATGTTGGCTTTCATGCCATGTAATCCCTCTATCGGTGGTTCTGCCAAGGGAATTGTTGTGCGTGAAGTCGACGCTCTCGGTGGAGAAATGGCTAAGACCATTGACAAGACTTATATCCAGATGAAGATGCTTAACACTGGGAAAGGTCCAGCAGTTCGAGCTCTTCGTGCGCAGGCTGACAAGGAGCTTTACTCTAAGGAAATGCGCAAAACGGTTGAAAATCAAGAAAATCTCACTCTTCGCCAGACCATGATTGATGAGATTTTAGTAGAAGATGGCAAGGTTGTCGGTGTGCGTACAGCGACCCATCAAGAGTACGCTGCCAAGGCCGTTATCGTGACGACAGGGACAGCCCTCCGTGGGGAAATCATCATCGGAGACCTCAAGTACTCGTCAGGTCCTAACCACAGCCTAGCTTCTATTAACCTTGCTGACAATCTCAAGGAACTGGGGCTCGAAATCGGTCGTTTCAAGACAGGGACGCCTCCACGTGTCAAGGCTTCCTCTATCAACTACGATGTGACAGAGATTCAGCCAGGAGACGAAGCGCCAAATCACTTCTCATACACTTCACGTGATGAGGACTATGTCAAGGACCAAGTGCCATGCTGGTTGACCTATACCAATGGTACCAGCCATGAGATTATCCAAAACAACCTCCACCGTGCGCCTATGTTTACAGGTGTGGTCAAGGGAGTAGGGCCTCGTTACTGTCCGTCAATCGAGGACAAGATTGTGCGCTTTGCAGACAAGGAACGCCACCAACTCTTCCTTGAGCCAGAAGGGCGCAATACAGAGGAAGTCTATGTGCAAGGCCTCTCAACCAGTCTGCCTGAGGATGTCCAGCGTGAGCTGGTGCATTCTATCAAAGGTTTGGAAAATGCAGAAATGATGCGAACTGGTTATGCCATTGAGTATGATATGGTCTTACCACACCAGTTGCGTGCGACTCTGGAAACCAAGAAAATCTCAGGGCTTTTCACAGCTGGCCAGACAAATGGTACATCTGGTTACGAAGAGGCAGCAGGCCAAGGGATTATCGCAGGTATCAATGCGGCTCTGAAAATCCAAGGTAAGCCTGAGTTAATTTTGAAGCGCAGTGACGGTTATATCGGGGTTATGATTGATGACTTGGTGACCAAGGGAACCATTGAACCTTACCGTCTCTTGACCAGTCGTGCTGAATATCGCCTCATTCTCCGTCATGATAATGCCGATATGCGCTTGACTGAGATGGGACGCGAGATTGGTCTTGTAGATGATGAACGTTGGGCTCGTTTTGAAATTAAGAAAAATCAATTTGACAATGAGATGAAGCGTTTGGATAGCATCAAACTCAAGCCAGTCGAGGAAACCAATGCTAAGGTTGAAGCAATGGGCTTCAAACCATTGACAGATGCAGTCACTGCCAAGGAGTTCCTCCGTCGTCCAGAAGTCTCTTACCAAGATGTGGTAGCCTTTATTGGACCTGCTGCTGAAGAGTTAGATGACAAGATTATCGAATTGATTGAAACAGAAATCAAGTACGAAGGCTACATCTCAAAAGCCATGGATCAGGTTGCCAAGATGAAACGCATGGAAGAAAAACGTATTCCAGCCAACATCGACTGGGATGACATTGATTCCATCGCGACTGAGGCTCGCCAGAAGTTCAAACTCATCAATCCGGAAACTATCGGTCAAGCTAGTCGTATTTCTGGGGTTAACCCAGCAGATATCTCCATTCTTATGGTGTATCTGGAAGGTAAAAATCGAAGCATTTCAAAAAATTTAGAAAAAAAGGCTGACTAAAGATAAAGTGCTGAATTCTCTTTTGGGAATTCAGCTTTTTTGATAGAATCGTCCTCCATTTTCGAATAAAGAGAAAAGGAGGAATGACCATGCTGACGGTAGAAGAAAAAAATTTTTTAGACCACTATAAAAATGCTTCCTATCATCGTTTTTATGAGATTGAACGCTTCGCTAGTCTCTGTCAAAAGTTAGACAAATGGCCACCACAGGCTGACAAGATTTAGACTTTTTGATATACTAGAACAAATTAAAACATAGGAGAGAATGAATGAACGTATATGGCAGATTAGAAGAGGAACCAACTCCATCTTGGACGGGAATTCAGGATGATTTAGTTGGGAGAGAGGAGCGTTTCGAGGATGAACCAAGTTCATTTGCTCCCTTACCATTATTTAAGATCCTAATCTGGAGCACTCTAGTTGTACTTGTATCTGTAGTTCTTCCTTTCTTGCTAGGACTAACTAGCCCAGAGCAGGCACAAGATTTTTATATCGGATGGGCTATGCACCAGGGGGGAGATATCTACACAGACTATTTTGGAACGAGTGGTCTTCTCTATTACTTTTTACAGTATCTAAGCAAGGGTAGTATTTTGTTTGCCGCCTTTACTTGGCTTGCTCTAGTGGGTGCTGGGATTTTTCTTTTCCGTTCAACTTATACCTTGACGGAGGAGAACAAGCAGTCGCAACAAGTGTTGACCATCTTTTATCTTCTTGCTGGAGGACTTAGCTTTGGCGGTGGCTATGCCACTATTTTGGCCCTTCCATTCCTGTTTTACGCTCTCAGTTTAGTAACTAGGTATTTGGTAGAGTATAATCATGACAAAGGTTTCGTGCGTATTGGGATTAGCCTGGCTCTAGCATTTTTCTTCGCCCCTCTCGTCACAACTTTATATGCTCTAGTCTTATTCTTTGCTTTGTTAGCCTTTAATATTGGGCGTGGTCGCTTTGTTCATGGGCTCTATCAATTCTTTGCAGCTGGTCTTGGATTCTCGCTCTTCTTTTATCCAATTGGTTACTATACGGCTTATAATGGGAGTTTTGGGAACGCTATCAGTCAGATCCTCTATCCAGTAGATAGTTTGAAATTTATGTCCAATCCAGCCTTACTGGACAACCTCCTTTTTTATGGATTGTTAACAATTGGTCTTGGAGGATTAAGGCTCGTATTTACAGGACTCTTCCAGTCTAAACCAACCAAGCAATACGTCTTATCCATTTTTGCTTCAGTAGCAATCCTATTGTTAGTTTGTTTAGAAATTTTCTCTACCGAACCGATCCATGGAAGTCGTCTAGCTGAGTTTCTTCCTTTCTTGTCCATTCTTTTATTGACTCATATTCGAACTGGGAAATTAGAAGGAGCTAATCGTCGTAGAAAACATCGAGAAGTACCCTCAATATTGGCAGTATTTCTTCAGGGTAATGTCTATTTGCCAGTTTTAGCTTTGGCCTACCTATTTTTGGCTCCTCTGGTAGCCCGTTATGTTCTTCACTCAGAACAATATCAAGAACGTGCTCGTATGGAAACTATGGTTAAAGGACAAACGCAGGCAACCGATCGTATTTATATATGGGATGATCTTGCTAATGGTTATAAGACTAGTGAACGTTTAGCAGCTAGTCAGTTGCTATCACCAAAATTATATACTGGCCTTGATGCAAATCGTAGCAAACTTGTCAATGATTTACGCGATAATCAGCCTAAAGTGATTGTGGTCAATACCAAAACAGCTCTCTGGACGGAAGTGGAACAGCTTCTAGCAGAAAGCTACCAACCAGTTCAAAGTGAATTCAAAGACTTTAAACTTTACAAATTAAAATAAAATAATCAATATCTAGTGTAAATTTTATGAAAATAGGAATTTTTACACTAGATATTGATTTTTATTTTTTTAGTGATATAATACTTTTTAGATACTATTTTTAGAAAAGAGCCTGGATATGATTGTATTGGAAGAGAAAACAAACCCTGATCCAACCTTATTTGTTGAAAAGCGTGACGGTAGACGCGTCATTTTTGATGTAGATAAGATTGATAAAGCCTTACACAAGGCTGCAGAAAAAGTCATGGATGTAACCCCCTTGGTAGAAAAGCGTCTTAATACTCTAATTGAACGTATTGTAGAAGAGATTCATAGTCGCTTTCCTCAAGGTGTAAAAATTTATGAAATCCAAAACATCGTAGAACATGAGTTATTGGAAGCTAAAGAATATGCCTTGGCAGAGGAATATATCACTTATCGAACTCAAAGGGATTTTGAGCGTTCAAAAGCAACAGATATCAATTTCAGTATCCATAAACTTCTCAACAAAGACCAGGCAGTTGTCAATGAGAATGCTAATAAAGATAGTGATGTTTTTAATACCCAGCGTGATTTGACGGCGGGGATTGTTGGGAAATCAATCGGTCTTCAAATGCTTCCTAAGCATGTGGCTAATGCCCACCAAAAAGGGGATATCCACTATCACGATTTGGACTATAGCCCTTACACCCCGATGACCAACTGCTGTCTGATTGATTTCAAGGGCATGTTGAAAAATGGTTTTAAGATTGGGAATGCTGAGGTAGAGAGCCCCAAGTCTATCCAAACTGCGACAGCGCAGATTTCACAAATCATCGCCAACGTTGCATCAAGTCAGTATGGAGGCTGTTCAGCAGACCGTATTGATGAAGTTTTGGCTCCTTATGCAGAAAAAAATTACCAAAAACACCTCAAAGATGCAGAGGAATGGGTACTACCTGACAAGCGTGAGGAGTACGCCTGGAAGAAAACCCAAAAAGACATCTACGATGCCATGCAATCTCTAGAGTACGAGATTAATACCCTCTTTACATCAAATGGGCAAACACCCTTTACTTCTCTTGGTTTTGGTCTAGGAACCAATCGTTTTGAACGCGAAATTCAAAAGGCTATCTTGAACATTCGAATCAAGGGGCTTGGTTCAGAACACCGTACAGCCATCTTCCCTAAACTCATCTTTACGCTAAAAAGAGGACTTAATCTGGAGGAAGGTTCACCTAACTACGACATCAAGCAGTTGGCGCTCGAATGCGCAACTAAACGGATGTACCCAGATGTCTTGTCTTACGATAAGATTATCGAATTGACAGGTTCCTTCAAGGTTCCGATGGGATGTCGTTCATTCCTTCAAGGATGGAAGGATGAAAATGGAGTTGAAGTTAACTCTGGCCGTATGAATCTAGGGGTGGTGACGGTCAATCTTCCTCGTATTGCCCTCGAATCAGAAGGCGACTTGAATAAGTTCTGGGAAATTTTCAATGAGCGCATGAATATTGCTGAAGATGCTCTAGTTTATCGTGTGGAAAGAACCAAGGAAGCCACTCCAGCTAATGCACCAATTCTTTATCAATATGGTGCCTTCGGACGTCGTCTTGGTAAAGAAGAAAGTGTTGACGAGCTCTTTAAGAACCGTCGTGCTACTGTTTCGCTTGGCTACATTGGACTTTATGAAGTAGCGACAGTATTCTTTGGCAACAATTGGGAAACCAATCCGGAAGCTAAAGAATTCACCCTTGATATCATTCGAGATATGAAACATCGAGTGGAAGAGTGGTCAGACCAATATGGGTATCACTTCTCTATTTATTCAACACCATCTGAAAGTTTAACGGACCGTTTCTGTCGTTTGGATACGGAGAAATTCGGCTCTATTCCAGACATTACTGATAAAGAATACTACACAAATTCCTTCCATTATGATGTGCGTAAAAATCCAACTCCTTTTGAAAAACTAGATTTTGAAAAGGTTTATCCAGAAGCGGGTGCATCAGGTGGCTTCATCCACTACTGTGAGTATCCAGTTCTTCAACAAAATCCAAAGGCCTTGGAAGCTGTTTGGGATTATGCTTATGACCGTGTAGGTTATCTCGGAACCAATACTCCAATTGACCGCTGTTACAAGTGTGATTTTGAAGGAGATTTTGAGCCGACAGAGAGAGGGTTTGCTTGTCCTAACTGTGGAAATAACGATCCTAAAACAGTAGACGTGGTTAAACGGACCTGTGGTTATCTTGGGAATCCACAAGCGCGTCCGATGGTTAATGGACGCCACAAGGAAATTGCTGCGCGTGTCAAACACATGAACGGTTCTACTATCAAAACAGCAGGACATGAAGTAAGAAGTTAGAAAGAAATAGAATGGGAAAATATCAATTAGACGATAAGGGGAAGGCCTTGGTTCAACGGTTCCACGAGAAACATTCAAAAGGTGGAGGTAATAAAAAAGACCGAGTGGCTAGCCTAAGAGAGCAATTTTTAAATAAGAATAAGAAAAAGTGAGAGTCCGCTCTCGCTTTTCTCTTAGTTGGAGGTAAAGATGATATTACGCAGGCCGACATTGGCGGATAAGGAAGCTGTTCTAGATATGATAGAGGAGTTTGAAGAGACCCAATCGACCCACAATGGCGGATTTTGGGATATTGAGAATTTCTCTTACGAGGACTGGCTAGAAACTAGCCGAAATAAAGAAATGGGAATAGGATTGCTGGAAAATCGCGTTCCATCAATTCAGTTCGTATTGTTTGATAAATCAGGCTATGCTCTAGGTTTTTTGAATCTACGGCTGAGACTAAATGAGGGATTGCTGAATCATGCTGGCCATATTGGCTATTCCATCCGACCGTCTGAAAGAGGCAAGGGCTACGCCAAAGAGTCCCTCCGACAAGGTCTACAAATTGCTAAGGAAAAGAATATCAAACGAGCGCTTGTGACTTGTAGCACGGAAAATCCTGCCAGCCGAGCTGTTATCTTAGCTAACGGCGGTGTCTATGAGGATGTTCGAAATGGAACGGAGCGCTATTGGATAGAGTTGGAGTAGAAGGATGACATGGAATACACCAAAACCAGGAGAGTGGAAGAGTGAAGAACTCAGTCAAGGGCGTATCATTGACTATAAGGCTTTTAACTTTGTCGATGGAGAGGGGGTACGCAATTCTCTCTATGTAGCAGGTTGTATGTTTCACTGCGAGGGCTGTTATAATGTTGCGACCTGGTCTTTCAATGCTGGTATCCCGTATACGCCAGAGTTAGAAGAACAAATCATGGCAGATCTGGCCCAACCCTATGTTCAAGGATTGACTTTATTAGGAGGAGAGCCTTTCCTCAATACAGGTATAATCTTACCTCTCGTAAAACGCATTCGTAAGGAATTGCCAGAAAAAGATATCTGGTCCTGGACGGGCTACACTTGGGAAGAAATGATGCTGGAGACTCCAGACAAACTGGAACTCTTGTCGTTGATTGATATCCTGGTCGATGGTCGTTATGATAAAAGCAAGCGCAATCTCATGCTCCAGTTCCGAGGCTCTTCTAATCAGCGGATTATAGATGTGCAAAAATCTCTGCAAAGTGGAAAAGTAGTTATTTGGGACAAGCTTAATGATGGAAAAGAAAGCTATGAACAGGTGAAGAGAGAATGAAGAAAAAAGAGTTAGTAGAAAGACTAGTATCAGAAATAGAGTCTGGAAAAGTAAAAACGCTAGGTATCTACGGCCATGGAGCCTCAGGAAAATCAACTTTTGCTCAAGAATTGTACCAAGAACTTGATTCCCAAAAGGTAAATTTACTAGAAACAGATCCCTATATTACTTCGGAACGACATTTAGTGGTACCTAAAGAGACACCGGACCAAAAGGTGACAGCATGTTTACCAGTAGCGCATGAGCTGGCAAGTTTACAAAGAGATATCCTCGCTTTGCAGGCGGGTATGGATGTCTTGACAATAGAAGAACCTTGGAAGGCTAGTGAGATCTTATCGGGAGCAAAACCAATTCTGATAGTCGAAGGGATGTCTGTGGGTTTTCTACCAAAGGAACTCTTTGATAAAACTGTTTGTTTCTACACGGATGAAGAGACAGAATTAAAGAGACGTCTAGCTCGAGATACGACTGTGAGAAATCGGGATACAAAATTTATATTGGCTAGTCAGCAGATGAGACGAGAGCAGTATCTACGATACTATAAAACAACCGAGTCAATGGCAGATATCTTGGTGGATCAATCAGGGGATCAATTTATCATCAAATATTGACACTATGTATAGAAGAAAAACTGTAAATTCACTTCCAAGCAGAGGGGGAATTTCGCCATTCATAAAAAGAAAACAGTTTCATTCGAAAAATTTAAAAAATCCTGTCAAATCCCTTGCAATCGCAGGGGATTTGTGTTATTCTATTATGGTGCTGTAAATTACAGCTTTAGCTTTGATGCAAGAGGTTGCGACACGCTCGGTTGCATTGCCACGCAACGCGCGTCGGTTTTCTTGTGGAGCTAGCCTATTATCTTAAATAGACGAAAAGGAGAAAAAGATGGCAAACAAAAAAATCCGTATCCGTTTGAAAGCTTACGAACACCGTACGCTTGACACAGCGGCTGCAAAAATCGTAGAATCAGCTACTCGTACAGGTGCACAAGTTGCGGGTCCAATCCCACTTCCAACTGAGCGTAGCCTCTACACAATCATTCGTGCGACTCACAAATACAAAGACTCTCGCGAACAATTTGAAATGCGTACACACAAACGTTTGATCGATATCGTTAACCCAACTCAAAAAACAGTTGACGCTTTGATGAAATTGGATCTTCCAAGTGGTGTAAACGTAGAAATCAAACTTTAATCTAAAATATAAAAGAGCAGAAGCTGGTGTTTCAATTGAATTGAACACGGGCTAAACTCGGTGTGAAAAAGATAAACTTCCTAGTGTCTGCAAGACACTGCGTCAGTTTCCTATTTTCACTTTGAGTTTGACGCCCTTTGTATCTTAGACTTGAGCATAAAAAACGCTCGTTAAAAACTTTTTGAATAAAAAATATAGAAAAGGAACTATTTTCTCATGACAAAAGGAATCTTAGGGAAAAAGGTGGGAATGACTCAAATCTTCACTGAAGCTGGCGAATTGATCCCTGTAACAGTTATTGAAGCAACTCCAAACGTTGTTCTTCAAGTTAAAACTGTTGAAACAGACGGATACAACGCTATCCAAGTTGGTTTTGATGACAAACGCGAAGTATTGAGCAACAAACCTGCTAAAGGACATGTAGCAAAAGCTAACACGGCTCCTAAGCGCTTCATTCGTGAATTCAAAAACGTTGAAGGCTTGGAAGTTGGTGCTGAAATCACAGTTGAAACTTTCGCAGCTGGAGATGTTGTTGACGTAACTGGTACTTCTAAAGGTAAAGGTTTCCAAGGTGTTATCAAACGCCACGGACAATCACGTGGACCTATGGCTCACGGTTCTCGTTACCACCGTCGTCCAGGTTCTATGGGACCTGTTGCACCTAACCGCGTATTCAAAGGTAAAAACCTTGCAGGACGTATGGGTGGCGACCGTGTAACAATTCAAAACCTTGAAGTTGTACAAGTTGTTCCAGAAAAGAACGTTATCCTTATCAAAGGTAACGTACCAGGTGCTAAGAAATCTCTTATCACTATCAAATCAGCAGTTAAAGCTGGTAAATAATAAGGAAAGGGGAATACAGTCAAAATGGCAAATATAACATTATTCGACCAAACTGGTAAACAAGCGGGCGAAGTTGTTCTTAACGATGCAATCTTTGGTATCGAACCAAACCAATCTGTTGTGTTTGATGTCATCATCAGCCAACGTGCTAGCCTTCGTCAAGGAACTCACGCTGTTAAAAATCGTTCAGCCGTTTCAGGTGGCGGACGCAAACCATGGCGTCAAAAGGGAACTGGACGTGCTCGTCAAGGTTCTATCCGCTCTCCACAATGGCGTGGTGGTGGAATCGTCTTCGGACCAACTCCACGTAGCTATGCGTACAAACTTCCTCAAAAAGTTCGTCGCCTTGCACTAAAATCTGTTTACTCAGAAAAAGTTGCTGAAAACAAATTTGTAGCCGTTGATTCTCTTGAATTTACAGCTCCAAAAACTGCTGAATTTGCAAAAGTTCTTGCAGCTTTGAGCATCGATTCTAAAGTCCTTGTTATTCTTGAAGAAGGAAACGAATTCGCAGCTCTTTCAGCTCGTAACCTTCCAAACGTGAAAGTTGCGACTGCTACAACTGCAAGTGTTCTTGACATCGCAAATAGTGACAAACTTCTTGTTACTCAAGCAGCTATCTCTAAAATCGAGGAGGTTCTTGCATAATGAATTTGTATGATGTTATCAAAAAACCTGTTATCACTGAAAGCTCAATGGCTCAACTTGAAGCAGGCAAATATGTATTTGAAGTTGACACTCGTGCGCACAAACTTTTGATCAAGCAAGCTGTTGAAGCTGCTTTCGAAGGTGTTAAAGTTGCAAATGTTAACACAATCAACGTAAAACCTAAAGCTAAACGTGTTGGACGTTACACTGGTTTTACTAACAAAACTAAAAAAGCTATCATCACACTTACAGCTGATTCAAAAGCAATCGAGTTGTTTGCTGCTGAAGCTGAATAATCTAAGGAGGAAATATCGTGGGAATTCGTGTTTATAAACCAACAACAAACGGTCGCCGTAATATGACTTCTTTGGATTTCGCTGAAATCACAACAAGCACACCAGAAAAAACTTTGCTTGTTGCTTTGAAGAACAAGGCTGGTCGTAACAACAACGGTCGTATCACAGTTCGTCACCAAGGTGGTGGACACAAACGTTTCTACCGTTTGGTTGACTTTAAACGTAACAAAGATAACGTTGAAGCAGTTGTTAAAACTATCGAGTACGATCCAAACCGTTCTGCAAACATCGCTCTTGTACACTACACTGACGGTGTGAAAGCATACATCATCGCTCCAAAAGGTCTTGAAGTTGGACAACGTATCGTTTCAGGTCCTGAAGCAGATATCAAAGTAGGTAACGCTCTTCCACTTGCTAACATCCCAGTTGGTACTTTGGTTCACAACATTGAGTTGAAACCAGGTCGTGGTGGTGAATTGGTCCGTGCTGCTGGAGCTTCTGCTCAAGTATTGGGACAAGAAGGTAAATACGTTCTTGTTCGTCTTCAATCAGGCGAAGTTCGTATGATTCTTGGAACTTGTCGTGCTACAGTTGGTGTTGTCGGAAACGAACAACATGGACTTGTAAACCTTGGTAAAGCAGGACGTAGCCGTTGGAAAGGTATCCGCCCAACAGTTCGTGGTTCTGTAATGAACCCTAACGATCACCCACACGGTGGTGGTGAAGGTAAAGCACCAGTTGGTCGTAAAGCGCCATCTACTCCATGGGGCAAACCTGCTCTTGGTCTTAAAACTCGTAACAAGAAAGCGAAATCTGACAAACTTATCGTTCGTCGTCGCAACGAGAAATAATTTAAAACTAGTCGCTTAAGCAACTAGGAAATTCCGCCAGCTCGGTAGCGCTCCTTGTGAGCGCAAGCCGCTGTGGTACAACATTTAAAGGAGAAAATATAAAAATGGGACGCAGTCTTAAAAAAGGACCTTTCGTCGATGAGCATTTGATGAAAAAAGTTGAAGCTCAAGCTAACGACGAAAAGAAAAAAGTTATCAAAACTTGGTCACGTCGTTCAACGATCTTCCCAAGTTTCATTGGTTACACTATCGCAGTTTATGATGGACGTAAACATGTACCTGTTTACATCCAAGAAGACATGGTAGGTCACAAACTTGGTGAATTTGCACCAACTCGTACTTACAAAGGTCACGCTGCAGACGACAAGAAAACACGTAGAAAATAAGGAGAACATAAATGGCAGAAATTACTTCAGCTAAAGCAATGGCTCGTACAGTACGTGTTTCACCTCGTAAATCACGTCTTGTTCTTGACAACATTCGTGGTAAAAGCGTAGCCGATGCTATTGCAATCTTGACATTCACTCCAAACAAAGCTGCTGAGATCATCTTGAAAGTTTTGAACTCAGCTGTAGCTAACGCTGAAAACAACCTTGGTTTGGATAAAGCTAACTTGGTAGTATCTGAAGCATTCGCAAATGAAGGACCAACTATGAAACGTTTCCGTCCACGTGCGAAAGGTTCAGCTTCACCAATCAACAAACGTACAGCTCACATCACTGTGGCTGTTGCAGAAAAATAAGGAGGTAAAATCGTGGGTCAAAAAGTACATCCAATTGGTATGCGTGTCGGCATCATCCGTGATTGGGATGCCAAATGGTATGCTGAAAAAGAATACGCGGATTACCTTCATGAAGATCTTGCAATCCGTAAATTCGTTCAAAAAGAACTTGCTGACGCAGCTGTTTCAACTATTGAAATCGAACGCGCAGTAAACAAAGTTAACGTTTCACTTCACACTGCTAAACCAGGTATGGTTATCGGTAAAGGTGGTGCTAACGTTGATGCACTTCGTGCTAAACTTAACAAATTGACTGGAAAACAAGTACACATCAACATCATCGAAATCAAACAACCTGATTTGGATGCTCACCTTGTTGGTGAAGGAATTGCTCGTCAATTGGAGCAACGTGTTGCTTTCCGTCGTGCACAAAAACAAGCAATCCAACGTGCAATGCGTGCTGGAGCTAAAGGAATCAAAACTCAAGTATCAGGTCGTTTGAACGGTGCAGATATCGCCCGTGCTGAAGGATACTCTGAAGGAACTGTTCCACTTCACACACTTCGTGCAGATATCGATTATGCTTGGGAAGAAGCAGACACTACATACGGTAAACTTGGTGTTAAAGTATGGATCTACCGTGGTGAAGTTCTTCCAGCTCGTAAAAACACTAAAGGAGGTAAATAACCAATGTTAGTACCTAAACGTGTTAAACACCGTCGTGAATTCCGTGGTAAAATGCGCGGTGAAGCTAAAGGTGGAAAAGAAGTAGCATTCGGTGAATACGGTCTTCAAGCTACAACTAGCCACTGGATCACTAACCGCCAAATCGAGGCTGCTCGTATCGCCATGACTCGTTACATGAAACGTGGTGGTAAAGTTTGGATTAAAATCTTCCCACACAAATCATACACAGCTAAGGCTATCGGGGTTCGTATGGGATCTGGTAAAGGGGCACCTGAAGGTTGGGTAGCACCAGTTAAACGTGGTAAAGTAATGTTTGAAGTTGCAGGTGTATCTGAAGAGATCGCTCGCGAAGCGCTTCGTCTTGCAAGCCACAAATTGCCAGTTAAATGTAAATTCGTAAAACGTGAAGCAGAATAAGGAGAAGGCATGAAACTTAATGAAGTAAAAGAATTTGTTAAAGAACTTCGTGGTCTTTCTCAAGAAGAACTCGCGAAGCGCGAAAACGAATTGAAAAAAGAATTGTTTGAACTTCGTTTCCAAGCTGCTACTGGTCAATTAGAACAAACAGCTCGCTTGAAAGAAGTTAAAAAACAAATCGCTCGTATCAAAACAGTTCAATCTGAAGCGAAATAATAGACTAGGGAAGGAGAAATTTCAATGGAACGCAATAATCGTAAAGTTCTTGTTGGACGTGTTGTATCTGACAAAATGGACAAGACAATCACAGTTGTAGTTGAAACAAAACGTAACCACCCAGTCTATGGTAAACGTATTAACTACTCTAAAAAATACAAAGCACATGATGAAAACAATGTTGCCAAAGAAGGTGATATCGTACGTATCATGGAAACTCGTCCGCTTTCAGCTACAAAACGTTTCCGTCTTGTAGAAGTCGTTGAAGAAGCGGTTATCATCTAATCAAACCTGAAAGGAGAAAACTGAAATGATTCAAACAGAAACTCGTTTGAAAGTCGCAGACAACAGCGGTGCACGCGAAATCTTGACTATCAAAGTTCTTGGTGGTTCTAAACGTAAATTTGCGAACATCGGTGATGTTATTGTGGCATCTGTAAAACAAGCTACTCCTGGTGGTGCGGTTAAAAAAGGTGACGTTGTTAAAGCAGTTATCGTTCGTACTAAATCAGGTGCTCGTCGTGCTGATGGTTCATACATCAAATTTGACGAAAACGCAGCAGTTATCATCCGTGAAGATAAAACTCCTCGCGGAACACGTATCTTTGGCCCAGTTGCACGTGAATTGCGTGAAGGTGGCTTCATGAAGATCGTGTCACTTGCTCCAGAAGTACTTTAATTGATTGCTCAAAGAAAATTAAAACAAGTCTAGGAAGTAAGACGAAAGCATAACTTAAGTTAGGTGAGTTGAAACTGACGAAGGATTGCTTTAATTTTTACAGAGCAAAAACAAACAAACACAGTCCCCTGGCTAAGCCAGGGTGCCCATTGGGCGTAAGAATAAAAGGAGAAAAAAATGTTTGTAAAAAAAGGCGACAAAGTTCGCGTAATCGCTGGTAAAGATAAGGGAACAGAAGCTGTTGTCCTTACTGCCCTTCCAAAAGTAAACAAAGTTATCGTTGAAGGTGTTAACATCGTTAAGAAACACCAACGTCCAACTAACGAACTTCCTCAAGGTGGTATCATCGAGAAGGAAGCAGCTATCCACGTATCAAACGTTCAAGTTTTGGACAAAAACGGTGTAGCTGGTCGTGTTGGTTACAAATTTGTAGACGGTAAAAAAGTTCGCTACAACAAAAAATCAGGCGAAGTGCTTGATTAATCACGAAGGAAAGGAGAAGTATAATGGCAAATCGTTTAAAAGAAAAATATCTTAATGAAGTAGTTCCTGCTTTGACAGAACAATTCAACTACTCATCAGTGATGGCTGTGCCTAAAGTAGATAAGATCGTTTTGAACATGGGTGTTGGTGAAGCTGTATCAAACGCTAAAAGCCTTGAAAAAGCTGCTGAAGAATTGGCGCTTATCTCAGGTCAAAAACCACTTATCACTAAAGCTAAAAAATCAATCGCCGGCTTCCGTCTTCGTGAAGGTGTTGCGATCGGTGCAAAAGTTACCCTTCGTGGTGAACGTATGTACGAATTCTTGGACAAATTGGTTTCAGTTTCACTTCCACGTGTACGTGACTTCCACGGTGTTCCTACAAAATCATTTGATGGACGCGGAAACTACACACTTGGTGTGAAAGAACAATTGATCTTCCCAGAAATCAACTTTGATGACGTTGACAAAACTCGTGGTCTTGACATCGTTATCGTAACTACTGCTAACACTGACGAAGAGTCACGTGCATTGCTTACAGGCCTTGGAATGCCTTTTGCAAAATAATATAGGAGGTATAACTAATGGCTAAAAAATCTATGATTGCTAAGAACAAACGCCCAGCGAAGTTCTCTACTCAAGCATACACTCGCTGTGAACGTTGTGGACGTCCACACTCAGTTTACCGCAAGTTTAAACTTTGCCGTGTTTGCTTCCGTGAATTGGCATATAAAGGTCAAATCCCTGGTGTAACAAAAGCATCTTGGTAATATCATGATACAAAAAGCGTAACAACCATAGCAAAAATAGGAGATTTGGTGCAGGAGCGATGCTCCAAGACAAATCTATCTTTTTTGCCCAGGTTGTAGCTCGTGTTCAAATGAGAGTTATCTTATTTGAATGTGTCAATACTATCTGAGCTTAGCTCAATCATTAACTAGCAAGTGCAACTTGCAAACTACTAGTAAGAGGAGAAAAATAAAATGGTTATGACTGACCCAATCGCAGACTTCCTAACTCGTATTCGTAACGCTAACCAAGCAAAACACGAAGTACTTGAAGTACCTGCATCAAACATCAAAAAAGGGATTGCAGAAATCCTTAAACGCGAAGGTTTTGTTAAGAACGTAGAAATCATCGAAGATGACAAACAAGGCATCATCCGTGTATTCCTTAAATACGGACCAAACGGTGAAAAAGTTATCACAAACTTGAAACGTGTTTCTAAACCAGGACTTCGTGTCTACAAAAAACGTGAAGACCTTCCAAAAGTACTTAACGGTCTTGGAATTGCTATCCTTTCAACTTCTGAAGGTTTGCTTACTGATAAAGAAGCACGCCAAAAGAACGTTGGTGGAGAAGTTATCGCTTACGTTTGGTAATATTTAGCTCCCAATTTCTTTGTGACTCGTCGTTATCGTCTCTTGCCTAACCCAAAGTTATATCTGCGAGACGATGCCTAGATTCACTTTGAAATTGAAACCTAAATATTCCTTTAAATCTAGAAATCGATTTAACCCCCCGTGAAAACTGGCCGACAAGGCCTGACAATTTAACAGGAGAATAAAAACATGTCACGTATTGGTAATAAAGTTATCGTGTTGCCTGCTGGTGTTGAAATCACTAACAATGACAACGTTGTAACTGTAAAAGGACCTAAAGGAGAACTTACTCGTGAGTTCTCAAAAGATATTGAAATTCGTGTGGAAGGTACTGAAGTAACTCTTCACCGTCCAAACGATTCAAAAGAAATGAAAACTATCCACGGAACTACTCGTGCTCTTTTGAACAACATGGTTATTGGTGTATCAGAAGGATTCAAGAAACAACTTGAAATGCGTGGGGTTGGTTACCGTGCACAACTTCAAGGATCAAAACTTGTTTTGGCTGTTGGTAAATCACATCCAGACGAAGTTGAAGCTCCAGAAGGAATTACTTTTGAACTTCCAAACCCAACAACAATCGTTGTTAGCGGAATTTCAAAAGAAGTAGTTGGTCAAACAGCTGCTTACGTACGTAGCCTTCGTTCACCAGAACCTTACAAAGGTAAAGGTATCCGTTACGTTGGCGAATATGTTCGTCTTAAAGAAGGTAAAACAGGTAAATAATATTGAGTGGTTGATTTTCAGCCACCAATATCATTTCCAACTTTGTGCATAGCACACGATTTAAAACTAAAGAGGTGAAAACTGTGATTTCTAAACCAGATAAAAACAAACTCCGCCAAAAACGCCACCGTCGCGTTCGCGGAAAACTCTCTGGAACTGCTGATCGCCCACGTTTGAACGTATTCCGTTCTAATACAGGCATCTACGCTCAAGTTATTGATGACGTAGCGGGTGTAACGCTCGCAAGTGCTTCAACTCTTGACAAAGAAGTTTCAAAAGGAACAAAAACTGAACAAGCCGTTGCTGTCGGTAAACTCGTTGCAGAACGTGCAAACGCTAAAGGTATTTCAGAAGTGGTGTTCGACCGCGGTGGATATCTATATCACGGACGTGTGAAAGCTTTGGCTGATGCAGCTCGTGAAAACGGATTGAAATTCTAATAGGAGGACACTAGAAAATGGCATTTAAAGACAATGCAGTTGAATTAGAAGAACGCGTAGTTGCTGTTAACCGTGTTACTAAAGTTGTTAAAGGTGGACGTCGTCTTCGTTTTGCAGCTCTTGTAGTCGTTGGTGACCACAACGGTCGCGTAGGATTTGGTACTGGTAAAGCTCAAGAAGTTCCAGAAGCAATCCGCAAAGCAGTAGAAGATGCTAAGAAAAACTTGATCGAAGTTCCTATGGTTGGAACAACAATCCCACACGAAGTTATTTCAGAATTCGGTGGAGCTAAAGTATTGTTGAAACCTGCTGTAGAAGGTTCTGGAGTTGCCGCTGGTGGTGCTGTTCGTGCCGTTATCGAGTTGGCAGGTGTAGCTGATGTTACATCTAAATCTCTTGGCTCAAATACTCCAATCAACATTGTTCGCGCAACTGTTGAAGGTTTGAAACAATTGAAACGCGCTGAAGAAGTTGCTGCCCTTCGTGGTATTTCAGTTTCTGATTTGGCATAAGAAAGGGGATAAAATGGCTCAAATTAAAATTACTTTGACTAAGTCTCCAATCGGACGCATTCCATCACAACGTAAAACTGTTGTAGCACTTGGACTTGGCAAATTGAACAGCTCTGTTATTAAAGAAGATAACGCTGCAATCCGTGGTATGATCACTGCAGTATCTCACTTGGTAACAGTTGAAGAAGTAAACTAATGAAATGTTAGGGGATGTGCAGTATACCATCCCCTAAAACTAGATATAGTCATCTTTGATGACAAAGGTATAGGCGAGTTGATAGGAGAGACAACCTTTTCTCTCTTATCGGCGCTAGCATTTTACAAAAGAGGAGAAAATATATAATGAAACTTCATGAATTGAAACCTGCAGAAGGTTCTCGTAAAACTCGTAACCGTGTTGGTCGTGGTACTTCATCAGGTAACGGTAAAACATCTGGCCGTGGTCAAAAAGGTCAAAAAGCTCGTAGCGGTGGTGGAGTACGTCTTGGTTTTGAGGGTGGACAAACTCCATTGTTCCGTCGTCTTCCAAAACGTGGATTCACTAACATCAACGCTAAAGAATACGCAATTGTTAACCTTGACCAATTGAACGTCTTTGAAGATGGTGCAGAAGTAACTCCAGTTGTTCTTATCGAAGCAGGAATTGTTAAAGCTGAAAAATCAGGTATCAAAATCCTTGGTAACGGTGAGTTGACTAAGAAATTGTCTGTGAAAGCAGCTAAATTCTCTAAATCAGCTGAAGAAGCTATCACTGCTAAAGGTGGTTCAGTAGAAGTCATCTAAGAGAGGTGACCTATGTTTTTTAAATTATTGAGAGAAGCTCTCAAGGTCAAGCAAGTTCGATCAAAAATTCTTTTTACAATTTTTATCGTTTTGGTCTTCCGTATCGGGACTAGCATTACAGTTCCATGGGTCAATGCCAACAGCTTGAATGCTTTGAGTGGTCTATCTTTTCTAAATATGTTGAGCTTGGTGTCTGGTAATGCCATGAAAAACTTTTCAGTTTTTGCACTTGGTGTTAGTCCATACATTACTGCTTCTATCGTTGTCCAACTCTTACAAATGGATTTATTACCAAAGTTTGTAGAGTGGGGCAAACAAGGGGAAGTTGGTCGTAGAAAGTTGAACCAGGCAACGCGATATATTGCCCTTGTTCTTGCATTCGTGCAATCTATCGGAATTACAGCTGGTTTTAATGCTTTATCTGGAGCCAAACTTTTGACTGTTCCTCTAACACCACAAGTTTTCCTTGTGATTGGAGCAATCCTAACAGCGGGTAGTATGATTGTAACTTGGTTGGGAGAGCAAATTACTGATAAGGGTTATGGGAATGGTGTTTCCATGATTATCTTTGCGGGGATTGTTGCTTCAATTCCTGATATGATCAAGGGTATCTATGTTGACTATTTTGTCAACGTACCAAGCGACCGCTTGACTTCATCCCTCATTTTTGTTGCTATCTTAATCGTAGCAGTCTTATTGATTGTTTACTTTACAACTTATGTTCAACAAGCTGAATATAAGATACCAATTCAGTATACTAAGGTAGCACAAGGAGCACCATCAAGTTCCTATCTTCCATTGAAGATTAACCCTGCAGGAGTTATTCCAGTTATCTTTGCTAGCTCAATTACAGCAGCACCAGCGGCAATTTTACAATTTGTAAGTGCATCTGGTCTTGATTGGGCCTGGGTACGTAGTGCTCAGGAGTTACTATCTACAACAGCCCCTACAGGTATCGCTTTGTACGCTCTGTTGATTATCCTCTTTACATTCTTCTATACATTTGTACAGATTAATCCTGAGAAAGCAGCAGAGAATTTACAAAAGAGCGGTGCTTACATTCACGGTGTCCGTCCTGGTAAAGGGACTGAAGAATATATGTCAAAACTTCTTCGTCGTCTCGCAACAGTCGGCTCACTCTTCCTTGGTGTGATTTCTATTTTACCGATTGTGGCTAAGGATGTCTTTGGTCTTTCAGAAGTCGTTGCTTTTGGAGGTACCAGTCTCTTGATCATTATCTCAACAGGTATTGAAGGAATCAAACAATTGGAAGGTTATCTATTGAAACGTAAATATGTTGGTTTTATGAATACAACAGAATAATTGTAATAGAAAATAAAATTCACTATTGCTCAGAGAGTGGAGTGTAAAAATCAAAGACCTTGTCAGATTTTTTACTCCTCTCTTCTATTTTGTTCTTAAATAGGAGTTGAAATGAATTTTTGCTTCTATTTAAAAACAAAAAAGGAGTTTGAATCATGAATCTTTTGATTATGGGATTACCTGGTGCAGGTAAGGGAACACAAGCAGCTAGAATTGTGGAACAATTTCATGTAGCTCATATCTCAACAGGAGATATGTTCCGTGCTGCGATGGCTAACCAAACTGAAATGGGTGTTCTAGCCAAGTCATACATTGATAAGGGTGAGTTAGTTCCAGATGAAGTTACAAACGGAATCGTTAAAGAACGTTTGGCTCAAGGTGACATTAAGGAAAAAGGATTCCTCTTAGACGGTTTCCCTCGTACCATTGAACAAGCCCACGCTTTGGATCAAATTTTGGTAGACCTTGGTCTTGAACTTGAGGGTGTAATCAATATTGAAGTAGATCCATCATGCCTACTCGAACGTTTGAGTGGTCGTATCATTCACCGTGAAACTGGCGAAACTTTCCACAAAGTTTTCAATCCACCAGTTGATTACAAAGAAGAAGACTACTATCAACGTGAAGATGACAAACCAGAAACAGTAAAACGTCGTTTGGATGTCAATATTGCCCAAGGTGAACCGATTATTGCTCACTATCGTGCTAAAGGTTTGGTACATGATATCGAAGGTAATCAAGATATCAATGATGTATTTGCAGATATCGAAAAAGTATTGACAAAATTGAAATAAAAGCGTTTTTCATGCTTGCAAAATGTCTCTACAAATGTTATACTGAGTTAGTCTGACTTATAATTGTTGTCTCTGTGTCTAGAGGCATCAAATCGAAATTTATGGAGGTACTTTTGCGTGGCAAAAGACGATGTGATTGAAGTTGAAGGTAAAGTAGTTGATACTATGCCGAATGCAATGTTTACGGTTGAACTTGAAAATGGACATCAGATTTTAGCAACAGTTTCTGGTAAAATTCGTAAAAACTATATTCGTATTTTAGCGGGAGATCGTGTTACTGTCGAAATGAGTCCATATGACTTGACACGTGGACGTATCACTTACCGCTTTAAATAATCGAAAAACTTGGAGGGATAAGAAATGAAAGTAAGACCATCGGTCAAACCAATTTGCGAATACTGTAAAGTTATTCGTCGTAATGGTCGTGTTATGGTAATTTGCCCAGCAAATCCAAAACACAAACAACGTCAAGGATAAGATAGAAAGGAGAAAACATGGCTCGTATTGCTGGAGTTGACATTCCAAATGACAAACGCGTAGTAATTTCATTGACTTATGTGTACGGTATCGGACTTCCAACATCTAAGAAAATCTTGGCAGCTGCTGGAATTTCAGAAGATGTACGTGTTCGCGATCTTACACCAGATCAAGAAGATGCTATCCGTCGTGAAGTGGATGCAATCAAAGTTGAAGGTGACCTTCGTCGTGAAGTTAACTTGAACATCAAACGTTTGATGGAAATCGGTTCATACCGTGGTATCCGTCACCGTCGTGGACTTCCTGTCCGTGGACAAAACACTAAAAACAACGCTCGCACTCGTAAAGGTAAAGCTGTTGCGATTGCTGGTAAGAAAAAATAATATAGGAGGTAAAAGTCTTGGCTAAACCAACACGTAAACGTCGTGTGAAAAAGAATATCGAATCTGGTATTGCTCATATTCACGCTACATTTAATAACACTATTGTTATGATTACTGATGTGCATGGTAATGCAATTGCTTGGTCATCAGCTGGTGCTCTTGGTTTCAAAGGTTCTCGTAAATCTACACCATTTGCTGCTCAAATGGCTTCTGAAGCTGCTGCTAAATCTGCACAAGAACACGGTCTTAAGTCAGTTGAAGTTACTGTTAAAGGTCCAGGTTCTGGTCGTGAGTCAGCTATTCGTGCTCTTGCTGCCGCTGGTCTTGAAGTAACAGCAATTCGTGATGTGACTCCAGTGCCACACAATGGTGCTCGTCCTCCAAAACGTCGCCGTGTATAATCATAACCTTACACTGCTTTTCGTTTAAGAGGGAGTAACTAAATGATCGAGTTTGAAAAACCAAATATAACAAAAATTGATGAAAATAAAGATTATGGCAAGTTTGTAATCGAACCGCTTGAACGTGGTTACGGTACAACACTTGGTAACTCTCTTCGTCGTGTACTTCTAGCTTCTCTTCCAGGGGCTGCTGTAACATCTATCAATATCGAAGGTGTATTGCATGAATTTGATACAGTTCCGGGTGTTCGCGAAGACGTGATGCAAATCATTCTGAACATCAAAGGTATTGCAGTAAAATCTTACGTTAAAGACGAAAAGATCATTGAACTAGATGTGCAAGGTCCTGCTGAAATTACAGCTGGAGATATCTTGACAGATAGCGACATTGAAATTGTAAATCCAGATCATTATCTCTTTACAATCGGTGAAGGTTCTTCTCTAAAGGCGACAATGACTGTTAACAGTGGTCGTGGATATGTACCTGCTGATGAAAATAAAAAAGATAATGCACCAGTTGGAACACTTGCTGTAGATTCTATTTATACACCAGTTACAAAAGTCAACTATCAAGTTGAACCTGCTCGTGTAGGTAGCAATGATGGTTTCGACAAATTAACCCTTGAAATCTTGACTAATGGAACAATTATTCCAGAAGATGCTTTAGGGCTTTCAGCGCGTATCTTGACTGAGCACCTTGATTTGTTTACAAATCTTACAGAGATTGCTAAGTCAGCAGAAGTGATGAAAGAAGCTGATACTGAATCGGACGACCGTATCTTGGAACGTACGATTGAGGAACTTGACTTGTCTGTGCGTTCATACAACTGTTTGAAACGTGCCGGTATCAACACTGTGCATGATTTGACAGAAAAATCTGAAGCAGAGATGATGAAAGTAAGAAATCTTGGACGCAAGAGTTTGGAAGAAGTGAAAGTCAAACTCATTGATTTGGGTCTTGGATTAAAAGATAAATAAAGGAGGAATAAATGGCTTACCGTAAACTAGGACGCACTAGCTCACAACGTAAAGCAATGCTTCGCGATTTGACAACTGACCTTTTGATCAACGAATCAATCGTGACAACTGAAGCTCGTGCTAAAGAAATCCGTAAAACTGTTGAAAAAATGATTACTCTAGGTAAACGTGGTGATTTGCATGCACGTCGTCAAGCAGCTGCTTTCGTACGTAATGAAATCGCATCTGAAAACTATGATGAAGCAACTGATAAGTACACTTCTACTACAGCACTTCAAAAATTGTTCTCAGAAATCGCACCTCGTTATGCTGAGCGTAACGGTGGATACACTCGTATCCTTAAAACTGAACCACGTCGTGGTGATGCAGCGCCAATGGCGATCATCGAATTAGTATAAAATCATCAATTTTGTTGAGTGTTATGATGATGGGGTCTTGTGCTCTTAGTCTAGCTCTGGTCTACCGCTAGGACTTATGTCCTAGCGGGAACACTCATCATAAGATGATAAGGTAGACGCTTGTTTACGAAATTGTTTTTTACTAAAGAACAATTTCGTAAGCAGGCGTTTTTGAGTATTTTATTAAGAAATATGCTATACTATTGAAAACGAAAATCAACAATGTTCATTTTTTCAAAAATATTCTATAAAGAGGTTATGAGCCAATATACTATCACTTTCAATTTCTAAACTAGCGACTTGGTAAAAAAATACTAGTCTGGTACAAGATCAACTAAGAGATTTCTTAGGGGTTCAACTTGGACAATTGTTCACTATTAAGTGATTTAGTTACTCTATCTCCCCTTTTTTATTTTGTTTTTGGCCGAAATGGATATTGTTCTGTGTTAGAAACGGAGTTTAATCATGAAAGCTATTATTACTGTTGTTGGTAAAGATAAATCTGGAATTGTTGCAGGTGTTGCGACAAAAATTGCTGAATTAGGCTTAAATATTGATGATATCTCACAAACAGTCTTGGACGAATTCTTTACAATGATGGCTGTGGTATCTAGTGATGAAAAGCAAGATTTTACTCATCTTAGAAACGAATTTGAGGTTTTTGGTCAGACTTTGAATGTCAAAATCAATATTCAAAGTGCGGCTATTTTTGATGCTATGTACAATATCTAGGAGGTATTTATGGATATTAGACAAGTTACCGAAACAATCGCTATGATTGAGGAGCAAAACTTTGACATTAGAACCATTACCATGGGGATTTCCCTTTTGGACTGTATCGATCCAGATATCAATCGTGCTGCGGATAAAATATATGAAAAGATTACTACAAAAGCTGCTAATTTAGTGGCTGTTGGGGATGAAATTGCGGCTGAGTTAGGAATTCCTATTGTGAATAAACGTGTGTCTGTAACTCCAATTTCCCTGATTGGTGCTGCTACCGATGCGACGGATTATGTAGTCTTAGCTAAAGCACTGGATAAAGCTGCGAAAGAAATTGGTGTTGACTTCATTGGTGGTTTTTCAGCCTTGGTACAAAAGGGTTATCAAAAAGGTGATGAAATCCTTATCAACTCCATTCCTCGTGCATTGGCAGAAACGGATAAGGTTTGTTCATCAGTAAATATCGGTTCTACCAAATCGGGCATCAATATGACTGCAGTAGCGGATATGGGGCGCGTTATTAAGGAAACAGCTTCTTTATCTGATATGGGGGCGGCTAAATTGGTTGTATTTGCCAACGCGGTAGAGGACAATCCTTTTATGGCAGGAGCTTTTCATGGTGTAGGTGAAGCAGATGTCATCATCAATGTAGGTGTTTCAGGACCGGGTGTTGTCAAACGTGCCTTGGAAAAGGTTCGAGGTCAGAGCTTTGATGTTGTTGCTGAAACTGTTAAAAAAACGGCTTTCAAGATTACCCGTATTGGTCAATTGGTTGGTCAAATGGCTAGTGAGCGCCTCGGAGTTGATTTTGGGATTGTCGATTTAAGTTTAGCTCCAACTCCAGCAGTGGGTGATTCTGTAGCTCGTGTTCTTGAAGAAATGGGGCTAGAGACAGTTGGGACTCATGGAACGACTGCTGCCTTGGCTCTCTTGAACGATCAAGTTAAAAAAGGCGGAGTTATGGCTTGCAACCAAGTTGGTGGTTTGTCTGGTGCCTTTATCCCAGTTTCTGAGGACGAGGGGATGATTGCTGCAGTGCAAAACGGCTCCCTTAATTTGGAAAAACTAGAAGCTATGACGGCTATCTGTTCAGTTGGTTTGGATATGATTGCCATTCCTGAGGATACACCTGCAGAAACGATTGCGGCAATGATTGCGGATGAAGCTGCTATCGGAGTCATCAATATGAAAACAACTGCTGTACGTATTATTCCAAAAGGAAAAGAAGGCGATATGATTGAATTTGGTGGCCTTCTAGGAACGGCTCCAGTCATGAAAGTTAACGGTGCCTCGTCTGTCGACTTCATTGCACGTGGAGGGCAAATCCCGGCTCCAATCCATAGTTTTAAAAATTAAAAAGAAGTGAAATCTGTTTAAGTTGGATTTAAGGATAGACCTGTATACTACTATCATTAAATAAAGACCTCCTAACTTTATTTAAT
>NZ_KV807707.1:0-21886 GCF_001812125.1 Streptococcus sp. HMSC071D03 | reverse complement strand
AAGACCTCCTAACTTTATTTAATAGAAATCCTAACTTTTTCATAATAATCTCCTACAAAAGTCACTCTTTGGAGTGACTTTTGTTTTATATCAAGAGAAAATAAAGAAAGTAGCATGTTCAAATTTGTAAATTTGTTTAAAAATAAGATGATTTAAAGGATGAAACTAGTTTTTTCATTCTGTAAAACGGGCTAAAACCTTGCTATGATTGGCTTTTTGAAAAATTATGGTATAATAGTAGTAGTTTTAATAGATGGAGTTGAATTTTGAAAAAACGCTTTCGTGTAAAAAAAGAGAAAGATTTTAGTGCAATATTTAAAAAAGGGGAGAGTTTTGCTAATCGTAAATTTGTTATTTATCGATTAGAAAATAATGAACAGCATTTTCGAGTTGGCCTATCTGTCAGTAAAAAATTAGGAAACGCTGTCACGAGGAATCAGATCAAGAGAAGAATTCGACATATTCTGATTGAACATAAAAATCAGCTGGTTGAAAATGTAGATTTTGTTGTGATTGCTCGAAAAGGTGTTGAAATTTTGGACTACGCGGAAATGGAAAAAAATCTACTTCACGTATTAAAGTTATCAAAGATTTACCAGGAAGGAAATGGGAGTGAAAAAGAAATTACAGTTGACTAGCTTAATGGTGCTTGCTTTATTTGTGATGAGCGCCTGCACGGCTAGTGGTACGACGAGTGAGATTACAGCTGAATCAACAGGTTTTTGGAGTAAATTTGTTTATTTTTTTGCTGAAACCATTCGCTTTTTATCATTTGATACAAGTATTGGTCTGGGGATTATTTTATTTACCCTTTTAATCAGAACCATTCTTTTACCAGTCTTTCAGATACAAATGGTGGCATCTAGAAAGATGCAAGAAGTACAACCACTGGTTAAGGAGTTGCGAGAACGTTATCCGGGACGGGATATGGAGAGCCGTACCAAGTTGGACCAAGAAATGCGTCAGTTGTTCAAGCAACATGGTGTCAAACAGTCAGCTTCTCTCTGGCCAATCTTAATCCAAATGCCAGTCTTGTTGGCCTTGTTCCAAGCTTTGAGTAGGGTAGAATTTCTAAAAACGGGTCATTTCTTATGGATTAACCTTGGTGGTGTTGATACGACTTTTGTTTTGCCTATTCTGGCAGCTATCTTTACTTTCCTTAGCACGTGGTTATCCAATAAGGCCATGGTTGAGAAAAATGGCGCCATGACAGGGATGATGTATGCAATGCCAGTAATGATTTTCTTCTTTGCCATGTATTCACCAAGTGGGGTTGCCTTATACTGGGCGGTATCCAATGCTTATCAGGTGCTCCAAACCTATTTGCTCAACAATCCATTCAAGATTATTGCAGAGCGTGAGGCGGGAGTACAGGCTAAGAAGGATTTAGAAATCAAGAAGAGAAAAGCTCTCAAGAAAGCACAGAAAAAGAAAAAGTAAGGAGGAATCTTGTAATGGTATTATTTACAGGTTCAACTGTTGAGGAAGCGATCCAAACGGGATTGAAGGAATTGGGGATTCCTAGAATGAAGGCGCATATTAAGGTTGTCTCAAGGGAGAAAAAAGGTTTCTTTGGCCTTTTTGGGAAGAAACCAGCGCAAGTTGATATCGAAGCAATTAGTGAGACAACTGTTGTGAAGGCAAATCAGCAAGCAGTCAAAGGAGTTCCAAAGGAAGTTAATGCTAAGAACGAACCCGTTAAGACTGTTAGTGAGGCAACAGTAGACTTAGGTCATGTTGTTGAAGCAATCAAGAAAATCGAGGAAGAAGGGCAAGGGATCTCTGAAGAGGTTAAGGCCGAAATTCTAAAAAATGAGAAAGAGGCTAGTACAATTTTAGAGGAGACTGGTCATATTGCCATTCTAAAAGATTTACTGCCAGAAGAATCTAAAGAGCAGGAAGAACAGGAAGAAGTCGAGCAGAATGATGATTTAGAAAATCTAGGTTTGAAGATTGAACCGACCTATGATATTGACCAGGTGGTCGAAGAAGTGACCAACTATGTTCAAGGTATTATTGATGATATGGATGTTGAGGGAGCAATTTCAAGTACCTCAAATCGCCGTTCTATCAATATGCAAATTGATACCAATGAACCGGGTCGTATTATCGGTTACCATGGTAAGGTTTTGAAATCTCTCCAGCTTTTAGCGCAAAATTATCTTTATAACCGCTATTCAAGAACCTTCTATATTACCATCAATGTTAATGATTATGTAGAGCACCGTGCAGAAGTCTTGCAGAGCTATGCACAGAAGTTAGCTACACGTGTCCTAGAAGAGGGGCGTAGTCAGGTGACTGATCCAATGTCTAGTAGCGAACGTAAAATCATCCATCGTATTATTTCACGTATGGAGGGTGTCACTAGTTATTCAGAAGGTGATGAACCAAATCGTTACGTTGTGGTTGATACAGAATAATCAAAGCAAAATCAGGGGCATCCTGATTTTTTGCTAGCTAAGGGAGGTTGATCTTATGTTGAATACAATGAGAGAATATCTAGCTTTCTCTGGTTTACAGTATCAAAAACCCGAGAAGGCAGGTCAAGAAGCTGAAAAAATGCTTTATTTGAGGAGTAAGGGGCAGGAGGCTAGAAAGGTCTTTACACACTTAGCCAAGGCTTTTCAAGAAAGACATCCAGAATGGGATCTCCAAGGGACGAGTCAGTGGATGAATCAAGCCCAACGTTTGCGACCGCATTTCTGGGCCTATCTACAGCGTGAGGGAGAAGTGACAGAGCCTATGTTGGCCCTTCGTTTGTATGGAAGTCCTTCTGATTTTGGAGTTTCGCTTGAAGTTAGTTTTATCGAACGTAAGAAGGATGAGCGAACATTAGGCAAACAGGCCAAGGTCCTAGAAGTTCCAGTATTAGACGGAATTTACTATCTAGTCTACTCAAATGGAGAAAGTCACAAGATGGAGGCTACTGAGGAAAAACGTCAAATTTTAAGAGAAAAACTATCCCATCAGGAAGTCCGAAAAGTTTTGGTGAAGATAGATGTTCCAGTGACAGAAAATTTATCTGAAGAAGAAATCCTAGAAGCCCTACTGGAATCTTATAATATAATTCTTCCTTATTATCTAGCTACGAGAAAATCGGACGATTATTAAAATATCATAAATCATACAGTCCAAGAGTGAACAGTCCGCTGTGTAATTCTTGGTCTTTTTGTTTCCGTTTTCACATTATATAATAAACTTACAAAAACAATTCAAAAGGAGAACAATTATGGAAGTCATTTCAAGTGTTCTAAATTGGTTTTCTAGCAATATTTTGCAGAATCCCGCATTTTTCGTAGGTTTATTGGTGCTAATAGGATACGCACTTTTGAAAAAACCTGCTCATGACGTTTTCTCAGGTTTCGTTAAAGCAACAGTAGGATATATGTTGCTCAACGTGGGTGCTGGTGGTTTGGTTACAACCTTCCGTCCAATCTTGGCAGCCCTTAACTATAAATTTCAAATCGGTGCAGCGGTTATTGACCCTTACTTTGGACTTGCTGCAGCAAACAACAAAATTGCAGCAGAGTTTCCAGATTTCGTTGGGACTGCAACTACAGCTCTATTGATCGGTTTTGGAGTAAATATCTTGCTTGTAGCTCTACGCAAGATTACGAAAGTAAGAACCCTCTTTATTACTGGTCACATTATGGTACAACAAGCTGCGACTGTATCTCTTATGGTTCTATTCTTAGTCCCACAATTGCGCAATGCTTATGGTACAGCAGCAATCGGTATCATCTGTGGCCTTTACTGGGCAGTTAGTTCAAATATGACTGTTGAGGCAACTCAACGTCTGACTGGTGGTGGCGGATTTGCGATTGGTCACCAACAACAATTTGCAATCTGGTTTGTAGATAAAGTGGCAGGACGCTTTGGCAAGAAAGAAGAAAGTCTAGACAATCTTAAATTGCCTAAGTTCCTCTCAATCTTCCATGATACAGTTGTTGCCTCTGCTACTTTGATGCTCGTATTCTTCGGAGCTATTCTTTTAATCTTGGGTCCAGACATTATGTCTAATAAAGAAGTCATCACTTCAGGAACTCTATTTAATCCTGCAAAACAAGATTTCTTTATGTACATTATCCAAACAGCCTTCACCTTCTCTGTTTACTTGTTCGTTTTGATGCAAGGTGTCCGCATGTTCGTATCTGAGTTGACAAATGCCTTCCAAGGTATTTCAAACAAATTGTTGCCAGGTTCATTCCCAGCGGTCGACGTTGCGGCTTCTTATGGATTTGGTTCACCAAATGCGGTCTTGTCAGGATTTGCCTTTGGTTTGATTGGTCAATTGATTACAATTGTCTTGCTCATCGTCTTTAAAAATCCGATTCTTATTATTACAGGATTTGTACCAGTGTTCTTTGATAATGCCGCCATCGCGGTCTATGCTGATAAGCGTGGCGGATGGAAAGCAGCCGTTATCCTATCTTTCATCTCAGGTGTCCTTCAAGTTGCTCTAGGAGCTCTTTGTGTGGCCCTTCTCGACTTAGCATCTTACGGTGGTTACCATGGAAATATCGACTTCGAATTCCCATGGCTTGGATTTGGATACATCTTCAAATATCTCGGTATTGTTGGTTATGTACTTGTATGTCTCTTCTTGCTTGTTATTCCTCAACTTCAATTTGCCAAAGCAAAAGATAAAGAAAAATACTACAAGGGTGAAGTTCAAGAAGAAGCATAGTTTCTAGAAAAGGAGAAAATAAAATGGTTAAAGTATTAGCAGCGTGCGGAAATGGAATGGGTTCATCTATGGTTATCAAGATGAAGGTTGAAAATGCCCTCCGTAAACTTAATCAAACAGATTTTACAGTCAATTCATGCAGTGTCGGTGAAGCAAAAGGTTTAGCAGCAGGCTATGACATCGTAATCGCTTCTCTTCATTTAATCCAAGAATTGGAAGGTCGGACTAATGGGAAGTTAATTGGGCTTGACAACTTGATGGATGATAAAGAAATTACTGAAAAACTCAGTCAAGCACTACAGTAAAAGGTTGGAGGGGGCTGGACAGAAACTGAGAGTTATCGTTTCTGTCCTTCTCCCTCTTTAAATAAAGGAGGCAGATATGAATTTAAAACAAGCTTTAATTGACAATGACTCGATCCGACTAGGTTTAGAAGCTAACGATTGGAAAGAAGCAGTCAAGGTAGCAGTAGATCCCTTGATTGAAAGTGGGGCGATTTTGCCAGAGTATTACGATGCTATCATCGAATCGACTGAAGAGTATGGTCCTTACTATATCTTGATGCCAGGTATGGCTATGCCCCATGCTAGACCTGAAGCTGGAGTACAAAGAGATGCCTTTTCATTGATTACCTTGCAAAATCCTGTTGTATTTCCAGATGGGAAAGAGGTCTCTGTTTTGTTGGCACTAGCAGCAACAAGCTCAAAAATTCACACAAGTGTAGCTATTCCACAAATCATTGCCTTATTTGAATTAGAAGATTCTATCGCACGTTTACAGGCTTGCCAGACTAAAGAAGATGTCTTGGCGATGATTGAAGAATCTAAGGATAGCCCTTATCTCGAAGGATTGGATTTGGAAAGTTAGAAAGAGGAATAAAGAGATGACAAAAAGAATACCTAATTTACAAGTTGCATTAGACCATTCAGACTTGCAAGGAGCAATTAAAGCAGCTGTTTCTGTTGGTCAGGAAGTAGATATTATCGAAGCTGGAACTGTTTGCTTGCTTCAAGTTGGAAGTGAACTGGTTGAGGTCTTGCGAAGCCTTTTCCCAGATAAGATTATTGTAGCAGACACAAAATGTGCTGATGCTGGTGGAACAGTTGCCAAAAATAATGCCGTTCGTGGAGCAGATTGGATGACTTGTATCTGTTGTGCAACCATCCCTACTATGGAAGCCGCTCTAAAGGCTATCAAGGCTGAACGTGGGGACCGAGGCGAAATCCAGATCGAGCTTTATGGTGATTGGACTTTTGAACAAGCTCAGCTTTGGCTAGATGCAGGTATCTCACAAGCTATCTATCACCAATCTCGTGATGCCCTTCTTGCTGGTGAAACTTGGGGTGAAAAAGACCTTAATAAGGTTAAAAAACTCATTGACATGGGCTTCCGAGTTTCTGTAACAGGTGGTCTAGATGTAGATACTCTCAAACTCTTTGAAGGTGTTGATGTTTTTACCTTTATCGCAGGTCGTGGAATTACAGAGGCTGCGGATCCAGCAGGAGCAGCGCGTGCCTTCAAGGATGAAATCAAACGAATTTGGGGGTAAACCATGGCACGTCCAATTGGAATTTATGAAAAGGCAACCCCGACACACTTTACTTGGCTAGAACGTTTAAATTTTGCTAAGGAGTTAGGCTTTGATTTTGTCGAGATGTCTATTGACGAACGTGATGAGCGTTTAGCAAGACTTGACTGGAGCAAGGAAGAACGCTTGGAAGTTGTCAAAGCGATCTATGAAACTGGAGTTCGTATTCCTTCTATCTGTTTTTCAGGTCATCGTCGCTACCCATTGGGATCAAATGATCCAGTTCTAGAGGAAAAATCTCTAGAACTCATGAAAAAATGTATCGAATTAGCCCAAGACTTGGGAGTTCGTACGATTCAATTAGCTGGTTACGATGTTTACTATGAGGAAAAGTCACCCCAGACACGCCAACGTTTTATCAAAAATTTGAGAAAAGCTTGTGACTGGGCTGAAGAAGCTCAGGTGGTACTTGCCATTGAAATTATGGATGATCCTTTTATCAATAGCATCGAAAAATACTTGGCTGTAGAAAAAGAGATTGACTCTCCCTACCTTTTTGTCTACCCAGATATTGGTAATGTATCTGCCTGGCATAATGATGTCTATAGTGAGTTCTATCTAGGTCACCATGCTATCGCCGCTCTCCATCTCAAGGATACTTATGCAGTGACAGAAAGTTCAAAGGGCCAATTCCGAGATGTACCTTTCGGGCAAGGTTGTGTCAAATGGGAAGAAGCTTTCGATATTTTAAAACAAACTAATTATAATGGACCTTTCCTAATCGAAATGTGGTCTGAAAATTGTGAAACTGTAGAAGAAACACGCGCAGCCATTCAAGAGGCGCAAGCTTTTCTCTATCCACTAATTAAGAAAGCAGGTTTGATGTAAGATGAATCAAGTAATCAATGCTATGCGTAAACGAGTCTGTGATGCCAATCAATCATTGCCAAAACATGGACTTGTTAAATTTACCTGGGGCAATGTATCTGAAGTCAATCGCGAACTCGGTGTCATTGTTATCAAACCATCAGGCGTAGATTATGACGAATTGACACCTGAAAACATGGTGGTAACTGACCTGGATGGCAAGGTTCTAGAAGGAGATTTAAGACCATCTTCGGACCTTCCAACTCATGTGCAGTTATATAAGGCTTGGCCAGAGATTGTTAGTGTGGTCCATACCCATTCGACAGAAGCTGTTGGTTGGGCTCAGGCAGGTCGTGATATTCCTTTCTATGGAACAACCCATGCAGATTATTTCTACGGTTCAATCCCTTGCGCTCGTAGTTTGACTAAGGATGAAGTAGAAGTGGCCTATGAAAAAGATACTGGCCTGGTCATCGTGGAAGAGTTTGAGCGTCGTGGTCTTAATCCAGTTGAAGTTCCAGGGATTGTCGTGCGCAATCACGGTCCATTCACCTGGGGCAAAAATCCAGAAAATGCTGTTTATCACTCAGTTGTACTAGAGGAAGTATCTAAGATGAATCGCTTCACAGAGCAAATCAATCCAAGAGTTGAACCTGCTCCCCAGTACATCCTAGAAAAGCACTACCAACGTAAACATGGACCAAATGCTTATTACGGTCAAAAGAAATAAGAAATTGAATTGAAAAGAGGCTAGGACCTTACGATCCAAGCCTCGCTTTTGTAGTTGTAAGTATCCACTGTTAAGAGTTTACAGTACATAATTGCAAAGTCTTTACGAATGTGATACCATTATAAAGTTGTTTTGGAAGCGATTGACAAATAGAGGAGTATGAATTATGGTTTTAGATAAGGCGAGCTGTGACTTGCTTCAATATTTGATGGATCAAGAAACGTCCAAAACGATTATGGCCATTTCAAAAGATCTAGCTCAATCTCGAAGAAAAATCTACTATCACATTGATAAAATCAATGATGCTTTGGATGATGAGAATTTGCATATCATCAGTCTGCCTCGGATTGGTATTCACTTAACCGAGGAACAAAGAGAAGCTTGTCGTCAATTATTAGACGAAGTTGATTCTTATGATTACATCATGAGTGCCAACGAGCGAATGCAGCTGATGCTACTTCTGATTGGTATTTCCAAAGAGAGAATCACGCTTGAAAAACTCATGGAATTAACAGAAGTCTCTCGAAATACAGTCCTTAATGACTTAAATAGCATTCGTTACCAGCTAACCTTGGAGCAGTATCAAGTAACACTTCAAGTTAGTAAATCTCGTGGTTACTACTTGAATGCACACCCTCTTAATAAAATCCAGTATCTTCAATCCCTTCTCTATCATATCTTTATAGAGGAGACCCCAGCTTTTGTAGCTATTTTAGAGGAGAAAATCAAGGAGCGATTAGAAGATGAGATGCTTCTTTCTGATGAGGTCAATCAATTCCTCAAAAAACAAGTTCCACTGGTTGAGCAAAATTTAGGGAAAAAAATAAACCATCACGAAGTCACCTTTATGTTACAGGTCCTTCCCTATCTTCTACTAGGGTGTGATACCGTTACTCGAAATCAAGATAAACATCAAGAAATTGATCAAGAATTTTCATTGATTCGAAAGAGGATAGAATACCAGGTGTCTAAGAAACTAGGAGAACGCTTGTTTGAAACATTTGGCATCTCGTTTTCAGAATTAGATACATCTCTCTTGGCCATTCTTTTGTTATCCTATCGAAAAGATCGAGACATCCATGCAGAAAGTAAAGATTTTCAACATTTGAGAAGAGCTTTAGAAGAGTTTATTTGGTATTTTGAATCTCAAACCAGAATGGAGATTGAACAGAAAGAAGACTTGTTGAGAAATCTCGTGATTCACTGTAAGGCTCTACTATTTAGAAAAAACTATGGGATCTTCTCAAAAAATCCTTTGACACGTCAGATTCGTTCCAAGTATAGTGAGCTTTTCGTAATTACAAAAAGATGTGCAGAAGTGCTAGAAGAAGCCTGGCAGATTCGATTGACAGATGATGAGATTGCCTATCTGACCATTCATGTTGGGGGATTTTTAAAGTATACTCCATCGATTCAAAACAATACCAAGAAGATTTATATTGTGTGTGATGAAGGAGTGGGCGTTTCTAAACTCTTACTTAAACAATGTCGCTTCTATCTTCCAAACGAACAGATTGGGGCAGTCTTTACCACTGAGCAGTTCAAAAGCGTGGAGGATATTACTCAGGTTGATTTGCTACTTACAACAAACGATGAGCTTGAGAGTCGCTTCCCAGTACTAAAGGTAAATCCCATACTTGAGGCAGAAGATATTTTACGCATGACAGACTTTATGAAAAATAAGGTTCTTCAAAAGAATGGTCGGACCTTCAAGGATAATCTCTCAACCATTATTACTACCTATATATCTGATAAACACGCTGCAGCAAAATTACAAGAAGAAATTCAACTTTTAATCAACCAAGAATTAGTCATCCAAGCTTTTTTAGATGAATCATAAACATCACAGTCCAATGATGAACACAAGCCTGTGTTTTTCTTGGTCTTTTTTAATATATCGGTCGGTGTTATACTAAGTATGAAATAAATACTTGAACAAAATATGGAGGATTTCAAATGCCAAACGTAAAAGAAATTACAAGAGAATCATGGATTTTAGCTACTTTCCCAGAGTGGGGAACATGGTTGAACGAAGAAATCGAAGAAGAAGTCGTTCCTGAAGGAAACTTTGCCATGTGGTGGCTAGGCAACTGTGGTACTTGGATTAAGACACCAGGTGGTGCTAACGTTGTCATGGACCTTTGGTCAAACCGTGGAAAATCAACCAAAAAAGTGAAAGATATGGTTCGCGGACACCAAATGGCAAATATGGCAGGTGTTCGTAAATTGCAACCAAACTTACGTGTTCAGCCAATGGTTATCGATCCATTTGCTATCAATGAACTCGACTACTACTTGGTTTCACACTTCCATAGTGACCATATCGACCCATACACAGCTGCAGCAATTCTCAACAATCCTAAGTTAGAACATGTTAAGTTTATCGGTCCTTACCATTGTGGACGAATCTGGGAAGGATGGGGTGTTCCAAAAGAACGCATCATCGTTGTTAAACCAGGTGATACTATTGAACTAAAAGACATGAAGATTCATGCGGTAGAATCATTTGACCGTACTTGCTTGGTAACTCTACCAGTGAACGGTGCTGATGAGACAGGTGGTGAACTTGCTGGCTTAGCTGTTACTGATGAAGAAATGGCTCAAAAGGCTGTTAACTATGTCTTTGAAACACCAGGTGGAACCATCTATCATGGTGCGGATTCTCACTTCTCAAACTACTTTGCGAAACATGGTAAAGATTTCAAAATTGATGTTGCTTTGAATAACTATGGTGAAAACCCAGTTGGTATCCAAGATAAAATGACCTCTATCGACCTACTTCGCATGGCAGAAAATCTTCGTGCTAAAGTCATTATCCCAGTTCACTATGATATCTGGTCTAACTTCATGGCTTCTACGAATGAAATCCTAGAACTTTGGAAAATGAGAAAAGATCGTTTGCAATACGATTTCCATCCATTTATCTGGGAAGTTGGTGGAAAATACACTTATCCTCAAGACCAACACTTAATAGAATATCATCACCCACGTGGTTTTGATGACTGCTTCGAACAAGACTCGAATATCCAATTCAAAGCCTTGCTTTAATATAAAAATTTTTTCTGGAGGTTATCCGTATGTTGCACGATACGGATAATTTTCATATAATAGTACAAATAGAATATGTGATAGACCTATCACCTCAAAGAGAAAGGAAATTCTATGTCAAATCTATCTGTTAATGCGATTCGTTTTCTAGGTATTGACGCTATCAATAAAGCCAACTCAGGTCACCCAGGGGTGGTAATGGGTGCAGCACCGATGGCTTACAGCCTTTTCACTAAAGAACTTCGTATCAATCCAGCTCAACCAAACTGGATTAACCGCGACCGTTTCATTCTTTCAGCTGGTCACGGATCAATGCTTCTTTATGCCCTTCTTCACCTTTCAGGATTTGAAGATGTGAGCATGGATGAAGTGAAGAACTTCCGTCAATGGGGCTCTAAAACTCCAGGTCACCCAGAATTCGGTCATACAGCAGGGGTTGATGCAACAACAGGCCCTCTAGGACAAGGGATTGCGACTGCGACAGGTTTTGCACAAGCAGAACGCTTCCTTGCAGCCAAGTATAACCGCGAAGGTTACAACATCTTTGACCACTACACTTACGTTATCTGTGGAGATGGTGACTTGATGGAAGGTGTCTCAAGTGAAGCTGCTTCTTATGCAGGCTTGCAAAAGCTTGACAAGTTGGTTGTTCTTTATGATTCAAATGATATCAACTTGGATGGTGAGACAAAAGATTCTTTCACAGAAAGTGTCCGCGATCGTTACAATGCTTATGGTTGGTATACAGCCTTGGTAGAAGATGGAACAGACTTAGAAGCTATTCATGCTGCTATTGAAGAAGCTAAGGCTTCAGGAAAACCATCTTTGATCGAAGTGAAAACTGTTATTGGTTATGGTTCTCCGAACAAACAAGGAACTAATGCCGTACACGGTGCCCCTCTTGGCGCGGATGAAACTGCGGCAACACGCCAGGCACTTGGTTGGAACTATGAACAGTTTGAAATCCCAGCAGAAGTTTATGATGATTTCAAAGAAAATGTTGCAGACCGTGGCGCATCAGCCTATGAAGCATGGACAAAACTAGTCGCAGATTACAAAGAAGCTCATCCAGAACTTGCTGCAGAAGTGGAAGCAATTATCGAAGGACGCGATCCAGTTGAGTTGACTCCAGAAGACTTCCCAGCTTTAGAAAATGGCTTCTCTCAAGCAACTCGTAACTCAAGTCAGGATGCTTTGAATGTAGTGGCAGCTAAGTTGCCAACCTTCCTTGGTGGATCAGCAGACCTCGCTCATTCAAACATGACTTACATCAAAACTGACGGACTTCAAGATGATGCAAATCGCTTAAATCGTAACATCCAATTTGGTGTTCGTGAATTTGCAATGGGTACAGTCTTGAACGGAATGGCTCTTCACGGTGGACTTCGTGTTTACGGAGGAACATTCTTCGTATTCTCAGACTACCTTAAGGCAGCGGTTCGATTGTCAGCTTTACAAGGTCTTCCGGTTACTTATGTCTTCACTCACGATTCAATAGCGGTTGGTGAAGATGGTCCAACTCATGAACCGATTGAGCACTTGGCAGGTCTTCGTGCGATTCCAAACCTTAATGTTTTCCGTCCGGCAGATGCGCGTGAAACACAAGCAGCTTGGTATCAAGCAGTCAAAAGTGAGAAAACACCGACTGTTCTTGTCTTGACTCGTCAAAACTTGACTGTTGAGGAAGGAACAGACTTTGACAAGGTTGCGAAAGGTGCTTATGTCGTTTATGAAAATGCAGCAGACTTCGACACCATCTTGATTGCCACTGGTTCAGAGGTTAATCTCGCTGTTGCAGCCGCTAAAGAATTGGCAAGTCAAGGTGGAAAAGTTCGCGTAGTCAGCATGCCATCTACAGATGTATTTGATGCACAAGATGCAGCATACAAAGAAGAGATTTTACCAAATGCAGTTCGTCGTCGTGTAGCAGTCGAAATGGGAGCAACTCAAAACTGGTATAAATACGTTGGTCTTGATGGAGCAGTTCTTGGTATTGATACCTTTGGAGCTTCTGCTCCAGCACCAAAAGTTTTAGCAGAGTTTGGCTTTACAGTTGAAAACCTTGTAGAACTTGTGAATAACTTGAAATAATATAGAGGCATATTGCTAAAAAAGTCGAGGTTGGGAATTTTTGTCCCAGCCTCTTTCTTGATATAAAAGCATGGCCTAATCTTGTAAAAACACTTAAAATTTGTTATAGTAGTTTTATCTGAATTACAAAGGAGTAAAAATAATGGGTGGGAATTTAACATTTTTAATTATGCTTGTCTTGATGTTGGGCTTGATGTTCTTCATGCAACGTTCTCAAAAGAAACAAGCGGAAAAACGTATGGAGAGCCTCAATAAGCTTCAAAAAGGCTACGAAGTAATCACTATCGGTGGTCTCTACGGTACAGTCGATGAAGTAGACACAGAAAATAGAACAATTGTTCTTGATGTTGATGGCGTATACTTAACCTTCGAACTGGCAGCAATTCGAACTGTTTTGCCAGTCAAAGAAGCTGTGACACCTGAAGGAGCTGTTATTGAAGACGGCAGTGCTATTGAAGAATAAAACGGGGTGGATCACATTCCCGTTTTTCTATAAGTGAGAGGAAGAGTAATGAAAAAAATTGCTTTTGTCTGTCTTGGTAATATTTGTCGCAGTCCTATGGCGGAATTTGTGATGAAATCCTTGACCGATAAGTATGAGATTCAAAGTCGAGCGACTTCTTCCTGGGAACATGGCAATCCGATCCACAAAGGGACACAAGCAATCTTTCGAACCCATGGCGTTCCTTATGATACTTCGAAAACTTCCCAACAAATTTCTAAAAATGACTTTGAGTATTTTGACTATATCATTGGTATGGATGAGTCTAACCTTGCTGACTTATATCAGATGTGCCCGCAGGATCAACAATATAAGATACAGCCTTTTGCATCTGAAAGCGTTCCAGATCCCTGGTATACAGGTGATTTTGAAGAAACTTATGACCGAGTTTTAACTGGTTGCCAGGCTTGGTTAGGTCGCTTAGAAAATGAGAGTGAACATGGAAAATTTAAAAAAACTCTATGAAAAATATAGCGTCTATTTAACACGTCCCCGTTTAGAAATTGCGACAGTGATCGTCATTGTTGTCTGTGCAGGTCTCGTATTTCTGACCAATCTTCCAAAACAGGGCGTTCTTAAGCTTGATAATGATGCTATTATTTATGACGGGAGCCTAGTTCGTGGTAAGATGAATGGTCAGGGTACTGTTACCTTCTCGAACGGTGATACCTATACTGGAGAATTTAGCAATGGTACCTTCAATGGTAAAGGTACCTACCAAGCTAAAGCAGGTTGGGTATATGAGGGAGACTTTGTAAATGGTCAAGCTGAAGGAAAAGGAAAACTGACTACCGAACAAGAAGTAGTCTATGAAGGGGATTTCAAACAAGGTTTATTTCAACAAGCACAATAACCTCCTCCTAGAAGGAGGTATTCTTCCAGAATCTAAGAAAGCGCTTGCATGTAAATGAAAACGGCTTACAAGACTGTTTTACAACTAAGTTTGTGAAAAATAAAACTTTTACGAAATAATTCACAAACTTTAAGTGAAAAAGTGCATGTGCGGGTATATTTGAAATTATTTTCACAAACAAATAAAAAAAGTTTGTGAAATGTCTATGAAACTGTTTACAAATGTTTAAAAAAGAGTTATAATAATCTTGTGAAAAAATTAACAAAGGACTTACAATCCTTGAAAGCTATGGAGGAAAATATGGCTGATAAAAAAACTGTAACACCAGAAGAAAAGAAACTCACTGCTGAAAAGCATGTCGATGGTTTGGTGCAAAAAGCTTTAGTTGCCCTTGAAGAAATGCGTAAACTTGACCAAGATCAAGTCGATTATATCGTAGCAAAAGCTTCAGTTGCAGCACTTGATGCTCACGGAGAATTGGCTTTACATGCCTTTGAAGAAACAGGACGTGGAGTATTTGAAGATAAAGCAACTAAAAACCTATTTGCTTGTGAGCACGTGGTAAATAACATGCGCCACACTAAAACAGTTGGTGTTATCGAAGAAGATGATGTAACAGGATTGACTCTTATCGCTGAACCAGTTGGTGTTGTTTGTGGTATCACTCCAACAACAAACCCAACATCCACAGCAATCTTCAAATCATTGATTTCATTGAAGACTCGTAATCCGATTGTCTTTGCATTCCACCCATCAGCTCAAGAATCATCAGCTCACGCAGCTCAAATCGTTCGTGATGCAGCGATTAAAGCAGGTGCTCCTGAAAACTGTGTACAGTGGATTACTGAACCATCTATGGAAGCAACTAGTGCATTGATGAACCACGAAGGTATTGCAACAATCCTTGCAACAGGTGGTAATGCCATGGTTAAAGCTGCATATTCATGTGGTAAACCAGCTCTTGGGGTAGGTGCCGGAAACGTTCCAGCTTATGTTGAAAAATCAGCAAACATCCGCCAAGCTGCTCACGATATCGTAATGTCTAAATCATTTGACAATGGTATGGTCTGTGCATCTGAACAAGCGGTTATCATTGATAAAGAAATTTACGATGAATTTGTAGCAGAGTTCAAATCTTATCACACTTACTTTGTAAACAAAAAAGAAAAAGCTCTTCTTGAAGAGTTCTGCTTCGGCGTGAAAGCAAACAGCAAAAACTGTGCTGGTGCAAAATTGAACGCTGACATCGTTGGTAAACCAGCAACTTGGATTGCAGAACAAGCAGGATTTACTGTTCCAGAAGGAACAAACATTCTTGCTGCAGAATGTAAAGAAGTTGGTGAAAACGAGCCATTGACTCGTGAAAAATTGTCACCAGTTATCGCAGTTTTGAAATCTGAAAGCCGTGAAGATGGTATTGCTAAAGCTCGTCAAATGGTTGAATTTAACGGTCTTGGGCACTCAGCAGCCATCCATACAGCTGATGAAGAATTGACTAAAGAATTTGGTAAAGCTGTTAAAGCTATTCGTGTTATCTGTAACTCACCTTCTACTTTCGGTGGTATCGGGGACGTTTATAATGCCTTCTTGCCATCATTGACACTCGGATGTGGTTCTTACGGACGTAACTCAGTTGGGGATAACGTTAGCGCCATCAACCTCTTGAACATCAAAAAAGTCGGAAGACGGAGAAATAACATGCAATGGATGAAACTTCCTTCAAAAACATACTTTGAACGTGATTCAATTCAATACCTTCAAAAATGTCGTGACGTTGAGCGTGTCATGATCGTTACTGACCACGCTATGGTAGAGCTTGGCTTCCTTGATCGTATCATCGAACAACTTGACCTTCGTCGCAATAAGGTTGTTTACCAAATCTTTGCAGATGTAGAACCAGATCCAGATATTACTACAGTTGAACGTGGTACTGAGATCATGCGTGCCTTCAAACCAGATACAATCATCGCTCTTGGTGGTGGATCTCCAATGGATGCCGCTAAAGTAATGTGGCTCTTCTATGAACAACCAGAAGTGGACTTCCGTGACCTTGTACAAAAATTCATGGATATCCGTAAACGTGCCTTCAAATTCCCATTGCTTGGTAAGAAGACTAAATTCATTGCTATCCCAACAACATCTGGTACAGGATCTGAAGTAACTCCATTTGCCGTTATCTCTGATAAAGCAAACAACCGTAAATACCCAATCGCTGACTACTCATTGACACCAACTGTGGCAATCGTAGACCCTGCTTTGGTATTGACAGTTCCTGGATTTGTTGCTGCTGATACTGGTATGGACGTATTGACTCACGCAACTGAAGCATACGTATCACAAATGGCTAGCGACTACACTGACGGTCTTGCGCTTCAAGCTATCAAACTTGTATTCGAAAACCTTGAAAGTTCAGTTAAGAATGCAGACTTCCACTCACGTGAGAAAATGCATAACGCTTCAACAATCGCTGGTATGGCCTTTGCCAATGCCTTCCTAGGTATTTCTCACTCAATGGCCCATAAGATTGGTGCGCAATTCCACACAATCCATGGTCGTACAAATGCAATCTTACTTCCATACGTTATCCGTTACAACGGTACTCGCCCAGCTAAGACAGCTACATGGCCTAAGTACAACTACTACCGTGCAGACGAGAAATATCAAGATATCGCTCGTATGCTTGGACTTCCAGCTTCTACACCAGAAGAAGGGGTTGAATCTTACGCAAAAGCTGTTTACGAACTCGGTGAGCGCGTAGGTATCCAAATGAACTTCAAAGCACAAGGTATTGACGAAAAAGAATGGAAAGAACATTCACGTGAATTGGCCTTCCTTGCTTATGAAGACCAATGTTCACCTGCAAACCCACGTCTTCCAATGGTTGACCATATGCAAGAAATCATCGAAGATGCATACTATGGTTACAAAGAAAGACCAGGACGCCGTAAATAATTGATTATCAGCCAAACCGAGGGTAAACCTCGGTTTTTTATGCTTAGAGAATATGTTTTTATTAAGAAATGCATAGAATTGGAGTAGGCTGCAAGGCTAAGTAAAGAAATGAAAATATTGCCAAAGCTTATCAGAAAAACAAGGCCAGCGCTTGCAATTAAACTCAAATAGTTATATAATAGGTATGTTGAAAGGTGATTTGTAGTGATTCAAGTTACTCTTTTCACAATAAAATTTTCATGATTTTCATAAGGAGGAAATCACTAATGGTAGTTAAAGTTGGTATTAACGGTTTCGGACGTATCGGTCGTCTTGCTTTCCGCCGTATCCAAAACGTAGAAGGTGTTGAAGTTACTCGCATCAACGACCTTACAGATCCAGTTATGCTTGCACACTTGTTGAAATACGACACAACTCAAGGTCGTTTCGACGGAACTGTGGAAGTTAAAGAAGGTGGATTTGAAGTTAACGGTAAATTCGTTAAAGTTTCTGCTGAACGTGATCCAGAACAAATTGACTGGGCTAACGACGGTGTAGAAATCGTTCTTGAAGCAACTGGTTTCTTTGCTACTAAAGCAGCTGCTGAAAAACACTTGCACCCAGGTGGAGCTAAAAAAGTTGTTATCACTGCTCCTGGTGGATCAGATGTTAAAACAGTTGTATTTAACACTAACCACGACGTTCTTGACGGTACTGAAACAGTTATCTCAGGTGCTTCATGTACTACAAACTGCTTGGCTCCAATGGCTAAAGCTCTTCAAGATAACTTCGGTGTTGTTGAAGGATTGATGACTACTATCCACGCTTACACTGGTGACCAAATGATTCTTGACGGACCACACCGTAAAGGTGACCTCCGTCGTGCTCGCGCTGGTGCTGCTAACATCGTACCTAACTCAACTGGTGCTGCTAAAGCTATTGGTCTTGTAATCCCAGAATTGAACGGTAAACTTGACGGAGCTGCACAACGCGTTCCTACACCAACTGGATCAGTTACTGAATTGGTAGCTGTTCTTGAAAAGAACGTTACTGTTGATGAAGTGAACGCAGCTATGAAAGCAGCTTCAAACGAATCATACGGTTACACAGAAGATCCAATCGTATCTTCAGATATCGTAGGTATGTCTTACGGATCATTGTTTGACGCAACTCAAACTAAAGTTCTTGACGTTGACGGTAAACAATTGGTTAAAGTTGTTTCATGGTACGACAACGAAATGTCATACACTGCACAACTTGTACGTACTCTTGAATACTTCGCTAAAATCGCTAAATAATTCTTGAGTTGATAAAAGCAAGGCTAACTGGTCTTGCTTTTTTTGTATTTATAAGAAAAAATGGATGCTAGTGTCATCTATTTTGGTTTAATTCTCTTTCAAATGTGTCTGATAGCGCAGTAAAGCTTAATTTGTTTAAGGTCAGAGGATGGACAAAGGATAGTTTAAATGCGTGTAATATTAGTCTGCTAGCTTTGGAATGTGGATTGTAGAGAGGATCTCCAAGGATTGGATGTCCGTGGTGAGATAGATGCACTCGAATCTGATGAGTGCGTCCTGTTTTCAATCTACATCGAACGAGACTGGTTTTGTTTTGAAATTGTTTCAACCGAGTTACTTGGGTTTCGGCGTATTGACCATTTTTTGATCCACAACTCTTTTTCTACGATCGTGACGATCGCGACCGATTTTATCTCGAAAGACAAGCTCTTTAACTCCTATTTTTCCCTCAACCAGAGCCCAGTATTCGCGGGAGATTTCTTTTTTCTCCAATAATCGATTGAGGATGGGCAGTATAAATGGATTTTTAGCAAATAGTACGAGGCCACTCGTTTCCTTATCTAGGCGATGGACAACATAGCAAGTCTGGCCTACATAGGCGCTGACATGATTGAGAAGTGCAATTTCTTCTGGTTGATTCCCGTGAGTTTTCATACCTTCTGGTTTGTTCACGATGATCAAATGTTGGTCTTGGTAGACTTCTTGGACAAGATTAGGATTTCCCCAAACAATTTCTTTTGTAGGATAATCCTCCTCGTCGAAAATCAGTTGACATTCATCTCCGGATTTGACAGTTTGATGCCAGTGGACTTCTTCTTGATTTATGAGAATGTGCTTTTTAATTCTCAAGAAATGCCGTATTTTTCTCGGAATGAGTAGTTGCTCCTCCAAGAAAACTTTGACAGTCATTTCAGGAAGAGAATCAGGGATAACAAAGGTAAATTTCATACAGATATTGTAACAAAAAATAGATTATTTGGATAGGGAAACTAGCTAAATTCTTGTCTTCCTAAGGGGAAGATGATAAAATAAACGCATGAAATTAGATACATTATTTGAAAAGTTTCTTTCTTTATTTAAAAAAGAAGAATCTGAAATGGCAGAAATAGAAATCGATGAAGTTAATAATGAAGAAAATACCTCGACTAATTTAAGAAGGTCAAGAGGTGGGCGAAAGAAAGCTGGGCAAGTCGGACCCATTCGAAAATTTTGGCGTCGCTATCATCTGACCAAAATCTTTCTAATTCTTGGACTAAGTGCAAACTTGTTTGTTGGGGTTTATCTATTTGCCTTGGCTAAATCGACAAATGTTACAGACTTGCAGAATGCTTTGAAAACACGAACGGTGATTTTTGATAGAGAAGAGAATGAGGCTGGTGCCTTGTCAGGCCAAAAAGGAACCTACGTTGAGCTCTCGGAAATTAGTGAAGATTTGCAGAATGCTGTTATTGCGACAGAAGATAGAAGCTTCTATAAAAATAGTGGAATTAACTATGGTCGCTTTTTCCTAGCTATCCTAACAGCTGGTCGCTCGGGTGGTGGTTCTACAATTACCCAACAGTTAGCGAAAAACGCTTATCTTTCACAAGACCAAACTGTTCAGAGAAAGGCTAAAGAATTCTTCCTTGCTTTAGAATTAACCAAAAAATACAGTAAAAAAGAAATTCTAACCATGTATTTGAACAATGCCTACTTTGGTAATGGAGTTTGGGGTGTTGAGGATGCTAGTAAAAAGTATTTTGGTGTTTCAGCATCGGAATTAACTCTTGATGAAGCCGCCACTTTAGCAGGTATGCTTAAAGGCCCAGAATTGTACAATCCTCTGAATTCTATTGAGCATTCAACTAATCGAAGAGATACTGTCTTGCAAAATATGGTGGCTGCCGGCTATCTTGATAAAAATAAGGAAGCAGAAGCATCAAGTGTTGATATGGCTTCTCAGTTGAAAGATAGTTATGAAGGGAAAATATCAGACTACCGTTATCCTTCCTATTTTGATGCAGTTGTTAATGAAGCTATTGAAAAGTATAATCTAACAGAGGAAGAAATCGTTAATAACGGTTATCGAATTTATACGGAGCTAGATCAAAATTACCAAGCAAATATGCAGGTTATCTACCAAAATACTTCTCTCTTTCCTACAGCTGAAGATGGGACACATGCAGAGTCTGGTAGTGTCGCATTAGAACCAAAAACAGGTGGAGTTCGAGGAGTTGTTGGTCGAGTGGCCGGGGATGATAAAACAGGTTTCAGAAATTTTAACTATGCAACCCAATCTAAAAGAAGTCCAGGGTCTACTATTAAACCCTTGATAGTGTACACACCAGCGGTTGAGGCAGGCTGGTCTCTTAATAAGGAGTTGGATAATCATACCATGCAATATGGTGATTATAAAGTAGACAACTACGCAGGAATCAAGACATCACGAGAAGTACCCATGTATCAAGCTTTGGCTAAATCTCTAAATTTACCTGCAGTAGCTACTGTTAAAGAGCTTGGAATTGATAAAGCCTTTGAAGCGGGTGAAAAGTTTGGTCTCAACATGAGCGATGTAGATCATGTGCTTGGAGTGGCTTTAGGTGGTGGCGTAGAAACTAACCCTCTTCAGATGGCCCAAGCATACGCAGTGTTTGCAAATGAAGGACTCATGCCGGATGCTCACTTTATCACTCATATTGAAAATGCTAGTGGTCAAGTGATTGCTACTCATAAAAACACTCAAAAACGAGTAGTTGACAAATCGGTAGCTGATAAAATGACAAGTATGATGCTAGGAACCTTTACAAATGGTACAGGGATAAGTTCGTCTCCAGATGATTATGTTATGGCTGGAAAAACCGGAACGACAGAGGCTGCCTTCAATCCAGAATATACGAGTGATCAATGGGTGATTGGCTATACACCTGATCTAGTCATTAGCCACTGGCTTGGTTTCCCTACTACTGATGAAAACCACTATTTAGCAGGTTCAACTTCGAATGGTGCTGCTCACATTTTCAGAAGTATGGCAGAAACAATTCTTCCTTATACACCAGGAAGTACTTTTACAGTTGAAAATGCTTATAAAATGAATGGCATTGCACCAGAAAACGCACCTAAACAAACTACAAGTGACACTAGTGCACAGTCTGATGATATACTATCAGATATTCGTGGACGGGCGCAAAATCTGGTCGATGAAGCAGGAAGAGCGTTTTCGGATGCTAAAATTAAAGAAAAAGCTCAGACTGTCTGGGATACCATTGTAGATCTGTTTCGCTAAAACGTTTAAAAGATAAAAGACAAGGATTCAAATCTTTGTCTTTTTTCTCCCTCACTTGTCAGTATTCATACTTCCTGATACACCTTGGA
>NZ_KV807706.1:0-342 GCF_001812125.1 Streptococcus sp. HMSC071D03 | reverse complement strand
GGCTTGTGACAATCGCTTGAGCCTTCATAGCATGATATTTCTTTTTACCAGAATAATTGGCTAGTTGATTTTTTTAGGACGATTTATTTTTACCTCTGTTGCATCCACAATCACCGTATCCTCAGCACTAAGATGAGTTTTTGAAATCGTAAAACCACTTTGAATAAGAGTTGCTTCAACCCATTGACTCCGACGGATTAAGTTGCTTTCGTGAATGCCAAAATCAGCCGCGATTTGTTCATAAGTACGGTATTCTCGCATGTATTGAAGAGTAGCCATGAGGAGATCTTCTAAGCTTAACTTAGGGGTTCGTCCACCTTTTGCATGTTTACGTTGATAAGC
>NZ_KV807705.1:0-241 GCF_001812125.1 Streptococcus sp. HMSC071D03 | reverse complement strand
AAAAAACCGTAAGAATTTCTTCTTACGGTTTTTCTAGCAAATTCATAGAATTGAGATTCTCAGTTTTGCTTTATTTGAGTAATTTCTTACTCTTCTTCCTCACGTTTTTTAGCGAAGAGGAGTCCACCTGTCGCTGCTGCAAGAAGTGCTAAAGCAAGTGAAGCGCTAGATTGTTCTGTACCAGTATTTGGCAATTCTTTCGCTCCTGCTTTCTTAGCTGGTGCTTGAGCAGGTGAATCTT
>NZ_KV807704.1:0-218 GCF_001812125.1 Streptococcus sp. HMSC071D03 | reverse complement strand
AAAAAAGCACCCTAAGTCTTGGCGGACAGGGTGCTTTTCGTTTAGCGTGATGAACTCACTACTCTTGTTGTTGATTAAATTATAACATAGTTTTATAATTGGTGTCAAAAATAGACATTTGTGTTATAATCTTCATGAGGCGCCTCAGCGATACGGTCGGTGGCGTGAAGCTCTTTATTGTCGGGCAACTGGAAACGGATAGCTCAAAGGGCACTATT
>NZ_KV807703.1:0-7232 GCF_001812125.1 Streptococcus sp. HMSC071D03 | reverse complement strand
ATTTTCATTGAGTATTAGTCCTCTAACTTACTGGTCTAAATCATTTGTCTCTTTTTGCAGTCTGAACAACAGCGCTAGGTTTATTTGACAGACATCTTTCTCGAGATGATACTCTCTACTATCTTGTTGTTAACAAGTTCTACTAGCTACCGCCTATTATGGTTTTTTCTGGTCAGACATGAGTTTTTAGGGCTGTTTGAGGTACTTGCTTGCTTCTTTGATACTAAGTTCAGCCATTCTTTCCTTGTTTTTTTCGATGAAACTTGCTACCCATTCTGGATTGGTCTTAGAGTAGTCTCTTAGAGCCCAGCCGATGGCTTTATTGATAAAAAATTCTGTCTGGTCCAGATTGTTTAGTAGGATTTTTTCCATCAGTCGGACATTCGTTTTGGCTTTTCTTAACAACTGGTGATCAATAGCGACTCGTCTCAGCCAGATATTGTCTGATAGGCTCCATTGGAGGATGATTTCTCCCAGTTCTGGATTGTCATACACCAAACTCCCTACTACTCGATCTAGAATATCTATCGTATCCCACCAAGATTTGGTCACGACCAGACGCTCAAGCTTAGGCAAATCGCTCTCTGTTAGATAAGATTGCATGGCTTTCAAATAGTTGGCGCCCACATACTGGTATTCTCTTGGCTCCTTTTCCCAGCAAGTGTCCACAAAATCCCAATCGATGATCTTTGTTTTTTTCTCGCTTGGAAAGTATTTTCTATAGAGCGCATTTCTTTCAGGTGCCGCAATACCTAGAAAGGAAAATTGCTGGCGCATATAGGCTTCCATAGGCCCTGCCTTTTTCGGATCTTTTGCCGCTTCTAGCTCCACAAGTAAATCTGCTAAACTCATCTAAAAATCCTCATGGCCTACCAAGTGATGCTGAAAGGCATAAACTGCTGCCTGGGTGCGGTCGCTAACCTGAAGCTTCGCTAAAATGTTAGATACATGAGTTTTTACAGTTTTGAGGGAAATGAACAATTCATCGGCGATACGCTGATTTTCATAACCCTTAGCAATTAGTTGAAGGACATCCCGTTCACGCGCAGTTAAGTCCTCATGAAGTTCAATATGATTGCGATTGTATTCTACCTTTTTACTCACCTCTTGTTCAATAGCCAACTCTCCAGCCGCCACCTTACGAACAGCGTGCAGCAATTCGTCCGCGCTAGAAGTTTTGAGCATATATCCCCTAGCCCCAGCATTTAAGACTGGCATGATTTTTTCATTGTCTAAGTAAGAGGTCACAATCAAGATTTTAGCCTCTGGCCATTCTTTGAGAATAGCTAGAGTTGCGTCAATTCCGTTGACTTCAGGCATAACAATATCCATGACAATCACATCTGGCCGAAGCTCCAAGGCCATAGAAATTCCCTCCGCGCCATTGGTTGCTTCTCCTACAACCTCTACATCATCTTGTAGTTCAAAATAACTTTTTAAACCCAGACGCACCATTTGGTGGTCATCTACCAATAATAGTTTCATCTTACTTCCTCTTATCTATCCAAATCAAGCAAGGGAATGCGAATATCCACTGCCAAACCTTGCTTGGGAGCTGTTAATAATTGTATAGTCCCAGCCATATCTTCCACTCGTTCTTTGATATTTCGCAAACCATAACTCAGTTCATCAACATCATCCAGCTGAAAACCACGACCATTGTCTGCAACCTTCAACTGTAATTCCGTTTCCGTTTGATAAAGGTAAACATCTAGACATGAAGCTTGTGCATGACGAAGTGTATTACTAATCAATTCTTGGACAATCCGGAAAATATGTTCTTCAATCTTTTTAGGTAATGCAGTTACCTGACATTTAAAGCTTACCTTCAGCTCACTTTTTTCTTCCAATTCTTTGAGAAGCAACTGAATGCCCTCCACCAAGCTCTTTTGTTCTAATTCTATCGGTCGTAAATGCAAAAGCAGAATTCGCAAATCTCTTTGGGCTGTTTCTAGAATAGCAGTCACACTATGAAGCTGAGTTTGCATCTTCTCTCTGTCTAATTTAGAAGCTTGTTGGCTGAGCCCAGATAAAATCATATGGGCAGCAAAAATTTCTTGGCTGACCGTATCATGTAAATCACGCGCGATTCGCTTGCGCTCCTTTTCAATAATTTCTTCTTCTTTGACCAAGGCCTGATTGTCTGCTTTTTGAATAGCTTCTGTCAACAAACCAAGCTTTCCTGACAAGTTTCTAAAACTTGCGTCTAAATCAGCATCTCCCAGACTTTCAATATCTTTACCAGCTAGCAGACGTTTGAGATTTGCTTGGATTCTTCTTTTTGAAATTTCATCAACAATTGTCCAGAATAGGACTAATAAAAAGGCCAAGGCAGCACTAAACATTAAAGCCAGAAATAGGACTTTTTCTGTCTTTTCTAAATCTTGGAAGAGAGAAGTCCACTCTAAATCCAGAACCTTAAAAATGCTTCGAAAGAGAAAGACAACAAAGAGAAATGAGGTGAGACCAATTAAAATATAGGGCTGTTTTTTCATCCGCGCACCACCTCAACATCTCCAACCATAGTTGTCAAAAGAATCTTGACACTCTTGGGACTCTTGAGATAATCCCTGGTTTCTTGATGGAATTGTTCATTCCGCAAAGCTCGCTTAGGCTGGTCAAAGAAGGTTAAATCTCCGTACAGAGAATTAACACTAAGACTGACTTCTACATCCACTGGTACAATAATTCTAGTAGTGCCGACTAGCTTTCTCAAGATGATGACATTATCATGATTGCTCAAAATCACGTGCTCTAGATGAATGGTATCCTTCCCCATGAGACGAAAAAGGTTGATATCATCAAAGCGGCAAGTCTGGTAGCTTGAAAAGTGGTGGAGATTCCCAAACCAGCGATTTTTCTCCCTCTTCACCGTCACAACTTCTTCAAAAATCAGATTGGTATCTTCTCTTTCCTGGTTCATCATAGGATAAAGCAAGAACAGGCTGTATATCAAGGCCACAAAGATAGCCATAATGACAAAGGGATTGAGCATGATGATAAAGAAAAATAGGATGCTCACTGCCACTAATATGAGGTTATTCCCCTGTCTTCCGGTATAGTATCGAATCAGCAGTAAAAACAAGAGCAAGATCAGCAGAAAACGGGGAAAATGCTCTGATACCATCATAATCAGAGCTCCTGTTAATAAACAAGCTTCAATAAATAGAAAAATTTGAAATTTTCGCATGTAACCGTCCTCTCTATTTTATTGTATCACAAAACCAAAAAGTCACATCAGTCTGAGGAATGATAAAAAGACCGGGACCAAAATCCCGACCTCCTTATAGTTGATCTTTTGCTTCTTTTAATTTTCCATACAGGAGATAGTCGACCTGCTGCAAATCCTTAATCCTTGCACAATTAAGGGCACACATAATCAGACGTAGTTCTTCCTTCCAGCCTTCAACAATAGAAATAACGACATCCACTGGGTAGTTTTCAACTAACTCTAACATGGTGCGTGAGAGTCCAACCGCCTTGGCTCCAAAGACCAAGCATTTGATGATGTCTAGTGGATTGCGAACACCTCCGCTTACCAGAAGCTCCATCTTATCTTTCCAGTCTTGGGCATTTAGAAGGGTTTGCATGGTCGATTGCCCCCAATCATTGAGGTAGTCCCGTTGACCACTGCGACGGTTTTCGATATAGGCAAAGCTAGTTCCGCCACGGCCAGACAAATCAACCGTACGTATCCCCATCTCGTACGCCTTAGCAATGGTCTTCACATCCATGCCAAAGCCGACTTCTTTTAAAACAAGAGGAACTGAGATTTGATTAGCATAATCTTTCAGATTGCTTTGCCATAATCTAAATTGACGTTCACCTTCTGGCATGAGTAATTCCTGCATAACATTAACATGGACTTGCAATAGAAGGGGATTCATCTCTTTGACCGTTTGTAGCCCCAGTTCAACAGACTTATCCAAGCCAATATTGGTTCCAAGTAGAAGGTTAGGGTGACTAGTTTTGACGGAGAAAGAGTCATCTGATGGATCCTTTAGGGCAGCGCTGTAGGAACCTGTCACAAATAAAATCCCACAAGCATCTGCCACCTGAGCCAATTTTTGATTAATTTCTCTGCCCTTATCACTACCGCCTGTCATGGCATTTATATAAAAAGGAAAGTCCCATTTACGCCCTGCAAATTCTGTCGAAAGATCGATCTCATCTATGTCGTATAAGGGTAGTGAGGAGTGGATTAACTCCACCTCATCAAAACTATTATAAGAACTTTTTTGTTCAAGGGCATAGCGGATGTGCTCATCCTTCCGATTCGTCGTCATGTCCTATCCTTTCTTGATACAAGAGCTCAATCCCTAGATTAGCCCAGCGTTTTTTCAGTAATGTGGTCGAATCTTGGTCAAAACTGAGGGCTATTCCACAGTCTCCACCACCAGCACCACTACTTTTAGCGACGGCTTTTAAGTCTCTGCTTGCATCTTTTAAATGTCTGAGCGAAGGTGTGTAAATATCTGAACTCAAGCCTTCTAAAAGTTGGCTGGCTTGTTCTAGCAAGTCAATAATGGTTTCTTCTTGACCTACCTGCAAAGCCTTTACCAAGTTAGCTACAATTTCTTTTGAAGTCTGCAAAAAGCTAGCATCCATATGATTCTTGATTTGCTTTACCATATGACTGGATACAGCCACTTCCTTGGTCCAACCAACCAGAAAATCAAAAGTAAAGACCGGTTCAACGCTCCTAATAGAAAAGCCCCAATCACGATTTAATACAGTCTGCAAGTCTTCCTTTTCAAGCCACTGTGCCACTGTTTCTCTATTAAACGACTGATAGAGTACTAAATCTTCTGAAACGATACAGGCAATGTCCCCCATGGAACCATTATCTCCACGTTTGAGAAGAACTGCACTAGCCAGTTTAAACAAGAGTTCTCTTTCAGCGGCTCTTTCATAGAAAGCAAGCATGGCCTTGATAACCAATACAACGACGCTACCACTAGAACCCAGGCCGAATTTCTTCCCCTCACGCTCCATTTTCCCACGAATCTCTAAAGAAAAAGGCTGCAGTTCAACTCCTTGGGCAGTTAGATACTCCTCCACCAAGGCAACTGTTTCTTGAATCAAGGTATAAGAAGAATCCGGGCGCATGTCTACACTATAAGTAAACATATCTGAATAGAGTCGATAAACTTCTGAGGACTCAATCTCAGCTGTCATATAGATGGGAATAGCCTTTATTAGCGCCAACTGTCCTGGTTCTAAAATGGCATACTCCCCAGCCCAATAGAGCTTCCCACAAGTTTTAACAATCGTCATCTTGGCTCAAATCCTTTGTTTTTGAAACGATTAAGCGATAGCGTTGACCTAAAAGTTTTGATAGATGTTCCAAGTCTTTTTCTAAACAAAGAACCTTGACATTAGGCCCCGCATCCATGGTGAAGTAACAAGATTCTCCTTGTTCCCTAAGCTGACGAACAAAATCCATAGCCTCATAACTCGCATCTGTCAGATATGAGAACGGCGGATTTGCAGTCTTGGTCGTAGCATGCATAGCCAAGGCGTTCTTCTCTGTCAATTCTCCAACTTTCTTAAAGTCATTTTCCTTGAGGTAGACCAACATATCTTTGTAGTCTTGTTCAGATTGACGAATCCACTCATCAAAAGTCGTAGAAGTTTCGACACAGAGCTTCATCCCATCTCGACTGGAAATTGGTTTTTTCTGGTCTTCCAAGACCAACATAATCATAGCGAGTTTCAAGTCAGTTTCGACAGGATAAATCTCTCCACTATCCTTGTCCCAGGCTGCCAAGGGGCCATAAAAACTACGAGATGAAGAACCCGATGCAAACTTAGCTTCCAAGGCCAAGTCTTTACGATCTAGTCCTAATTGGAAATAGGCGTTGCAGGCTTTTACCAAGGCAGATAAACCACTGGAACTTGAAGAAAGGCCTGCTGCTGTTGGCATATTGTTTTTAGTGTCAATACGAACAAAACCTGCTCCTTCAGGACGGTAACGATCAATGATTTTACTCATCTTAGCATGCTCAGCTTCGTTTTGCAGCTGACCATTGATATAAAAAGCATCAGCTGTCGCATCCGTCGGTAGAGATGACAAAGTCGTCTCCGTGTACATATTTTCCAAAGTCAGAGAAATACTGCTAGTCGCAGGAACCATCTCTTTTTCTGCTTTCTTACCCCAATATTTGATAATAGCAATATTGGCATAGGAACGTACTGTTACAGGCTTTCGATCCATGTCTGAACAGCTCCTTTCTCTTCTAATCTTTCTGCTAGTTCTTGCGCTTGGCTTACATTAGCAACCAGGGCGATAATACAGCCTCCTAGACCACCACCACTCATCTTGGCTCCTAGGGCTCCATGTTCAAGAGCAGTTTCCACCAAGGCATCAGCCTCAAGGCTACTAACTCCTATTTCTTTTAGATTGCCATGTGCTTTTGTTAAAATCTCTCCCAGCTTCACGGCATCTTTTGTTTGAATTGCTTCTTCTGCTTCTTGGGTCAATTCTCCTAGTGCATGCAAGAATGGTAAAGATTCCTTGCCCTTACTCTGCACGACCTGGATAGCTTCACGAGTATGTCCATAAACTCCAGTATCTGCAATGACCAGATAAGCCGACAAGTCCATGGCTAGTTCTTCAAAACCAACATTCTTTATAAAACGAATAGGCTGGTCACTAAGACAGGTCTTAGCATCCAGTCCACTAGGATTCATATGGGCAATCATCTCTGCACGATTGACCAAAATCTCTAAAACATCATGCGGAAGTTCTGCTTGGTAATAATCAAATACTGCACGAATGGCCGCAATACTTATGGCTGCTGAAGAACCCATCCCTCGCTTTTCCGGAATAGCCGAGTCAATTTGACAACGAATGCAAGCATCTTTGATATTTAGATACTCGAGAGAAGCATAAACAGCCATAGACAAGGTGTCCTCTTCAAAAAGACGCCATGGTGTAGTAGCTGGAACCACCCGACAAGTCACTTCAACCTCTAAAAGAGGCAAAGAGATGGCTGGGTAGCCATAAACCACTGCATGCTCTCCTATTAAAATAATTTTACTATGTGCCTGACCGACACCAACTTCTTTTGTCATTTAATCCTTCTATCAGACGAAAACCGTCTTTTTCTAGATAAAATTTTAGAACTTTATTCCTTTCTATTTTATTATATTTTCACAAAAAAAGCGATTGTTTCCTTCACAATCGCTTGTTTTCATGGCTCTATAATTTCTGTAGTGGGTAAATCCCC
>NZ_KV807702.1:0-242 GCF_001812125.1 Streptococcus sp. HMSC071D03 | reverse complement strand
AGCGAAGGACAAAGTAGTAGAAACGCCAATTGAACCTGAAGTTGAGTATGTTAAAGATGTTGAAAAAAACTTCGGTACACCATATCAGCGTATTGAGGGTAAAAAAGGTAAAACAGTTACTACAACTACTTACGATGTAGATTCAAACGACGGTCATATCACAGAACACGTTGGTACCCCAGTTGTCACCCCGGCAGGTAAGACAATCGTTAAAGTTGGTGCGAAAACTAAGGTTGAACAAT
>NZ_KV807701.1:0-11672 GCF_001812125.1 Streptococcus sp. HMSC071D03 | reverse complement strand
TAAAAAATGCTTGAACTACAAGTCGCCTAGAGAATTTCTTCTTGGTGGCTAACTTGAACTTGAAATTTAGAAAAAAGGTTAGGACTTTTCCCAACCTTTATAGACGATTATTTTACTTTTTTAGCCAGCATTGTTGCAAAACGTAGTTGGATACGATTTCCGTTTTCATCACGACGGTGCAAATGACCAGGATTTTCATTATACTTCACTAACTCCCAGTCCTGGTAGTAATTTGCTAATTCCCCCTCTTTAAAGGTAAAGGGAAAATTAACTGAACATGGATAATCTTCCGTATCCATGGCACAAACAATCAAATTGTAGCCACCGATAGAGGTTTGTTCCTGGATGTTTCGGATAATAGCAGGAATACGTTCTGCTTGTAAAAACATGAGCACAACCGTTGATACGATAAAATCGTAACTTTGTCCAATGCTAGCTGAATTGATATCGTAGATACCGACAGGCATTTCTAAGTCTTCTTGCTCCACGATACTTTGTAACATTTCAAGGGACAGCTCATTTTGATCTACAGCTGTGACATCAAAGCCATGTTGAGCTAGAAAGAGTGCATTTCTTCCTTGACCACATCCTAGGTCTAGTGCCTTACATGGTTTTACTGTATCCATAGCTTCTAAGACTTCCGAATGGACTGGATTGCTATTGTATTTCTTAGGGAAGTAATCCTCTGCTTTACAATAAAATTCCAAGTACCATTCCACATCTTCTGTGGCAGCTTCTACTCTGTGCCAGGCTTGAGGTTGCGCCATAGGATTATCAGCACCTGCTTCAAAGAGATGCTCAGCTATAATTTCTCCCTCCTCAGTCAACTCAATAAACTTAAGAGTCCCTTTTAATACGGTAATCTTGCCCCAGGTTCCGACCTTAGTATTGTGTTTTCTTTGAACAGCTTCAGGCATGGTGTCTTTATTCCAGACAGGCATGCGTTTATAGGCAACTAGTTTTTCCATATTCTTCACTCTTTCTATCGGTGGTTAACAGCTTTCATAACACGCGCAATATCGCGATCTTGCTCGCGGCGTTTGATAGACTCACGCTTATCGTAATCGTGTTTCCCTTTTGCAAGTCCTAAAAGTAACTTGGCATAGCCATCTTTGATATAAACTTTAAGAGGAACCAAGGTCATCCCTGTCCCTTTGGTTTCTTGCTCTAATTTCTGGATTTGTTTTTTATGAAGGAGAAGTTTACGACGGCGTTCTGGCTCCTGGTTCCAGATATTGCCCTCTTCATAAGGAGCGATATGGACATTACTCAACCAAACTTCCCCATTCTTAACCTGGGCAAACCCATCTTTCAAATTGATACGAGCTGCTCGAACACTCTTGATTTCAGTTCCTGTCAAAACCATTCCTGCTTCTAGCGTATCAACGATCGTATAGTCGTGGTGCGCCTTTTTATTTTGCGCGACGACCTTTCCCTCGCCCTTTGCCATGCTTGGCTCCTTTCTTTGCTACTTCTTTGTAAAAAGGTTTCTTGCTCTTTTTCTTCATGTCTTTTGGAGAATGCTTGCGCTTATCACCTAAGCGACCAGATTTTCTCTTGTCTTCTTTCTTATCTGAACGACGCCCTCTATCCTTACGACCAGACTGTTTCAAACCTTTCTCAATGACATCAAATTCACTTGGAATAAAGGAGAAATCGATCTCGCCAGTCATCTTATCGGCTCTTTCGACACGAATACGGATCTGCTGCCCAACTCGGAAAGTAATTCCTGATTTCTCCCCACGGAGGGTTAAATCGCGTTCATTAAAATGGTAAAATTCAGGTAGATTGGTAATGTGAATCAATCCCTCAACTGTATTTGGTAATTCAACAAAAAGACCAAATTTAACGATGCTTGAAACAACTGCATCATATTCTTCACCAACGTACTCTTCCATGTATTCAGCTTTTTTCATGGCTTCGACTTCACGCTCTGCCTCGATAGCACGTCGCTCACGGTTGGAAGACTGGGTAGCAATCTCAGGAATGACCTGTTCAAAATGCTCTGCTACATCCTTAGAACGTCCATAGTCACGAATCATACGATGAACAAGAAGGTCAGGATAACGACGAATGGGGCTGGTAAAGTGAGTGTAGTAGTCTGCAGCTAATCCATAGTGACCGTGATTATGCTCAGAATAGCGAGCCTGCTGCATAGAGCGCAGAAGCATCATTGATAATACATCCGCATATGGCTCACCTTCCACAGCACGCATGATATCTTGGAGGGCTTCTTGACTAATCTCGCTAGCAGTTCCATAGATACGTAATCCAAAACTTGAAGCGTAATCAATAAATTTCTGAACCTTTTCAGCCTTAGGTTCCTCATGGATACGATAGATAAAAGGTAGGTCCAGCTTACTAAAGTGCTCGGCAACTGTTTCGTTGGCAATCAGCATAAAGGACTCAATCATACGTTCTGCAGTCCCACGATGACGAAGGACAATATCAACTGGCTTGCCTTTTTTATCTACCAAAATCTTAGCTTCATTGGTATCAAAATTTAAAGCACCACGCTTAATTCGCATACTTTCCAATGTTTCATGGAGCTTAGCCATGAGTTCGATGCTAGGGACGATTTTCTTATAGTCTTGTCTCTTCTCCTCATCACCTGCTAGGATGTCATTTACATCACTATAGGTCATACGGAAATTTGTCTTGATAACAGTCTGCGTAATCGTATAATTCACAACACGACCCTGCTTATTAATTTCCATAATCGCAGACTGAGTCAAACGATCTACGCGAGGATTAAGGGAACAGATACCATTTGAAAGGCGCTCTGGCAGCATTGGAACTACACGGTCTGTCACATATACAGAGGTCGCACGATTGAGAGCTTCCTTGTCAAGAGCAGAACCTTCCGTTACATAATATGAAACATCCGCGATATGAACTCCTAGTTCGATATTTCCATTTTTCAATGGTTTGATATGAACAGCATCATCCAAGTCTTTTGCATCAGCTCCATCAATGGTAAAGGTAATTTCATCTCTTAAGTCCAAACGACCTTCCAGATCCTTCTCTGATGGAGCGTCTGGCACATTTTCTGCCTCTTTGAGAACATCCTCTGGAAACTCGGACACAATATCCATTGATTCCAAGACCTCGAGGACATCAATCCCTGCATCTGTAGAATGTCCAACAACATCTAGCACACTAGCGACAAAGAAATCGTGTTTCTTACTTGGGTACTTATCGATAAAGACCTTGAGAACCTCTGTACCGTCTAACTGAATAGCTGGCTTCTTAACGTAGATTGGTTGACTAATCTTTTGATTTTTTGAACGGATGTAACCTGCATACTTGGGCTTTTCCTCATCAAGAACGATTTGCCCAACAACTGTCGTTAGACTGTGCTCTAGGATGTCGATAATCTTTGCTTCTGCGGCGGTTCCTTTGTTACGGTCAGCAACTTTCTTAATGACAACTTCAACAGTATCGCCATCAATGGCATAGTTAACATCATTTTTTCCTACAAAAAGATCGTCTTCTTCGCCTTCAAGACTTACAAAACCGAACCCATTTTTATGGGCATGGAAAATTCCTTTTAGGGTAATCTCATGTTTTTTCTTCTGGTCTAGGGTTAAACTACCATCTTCTTCAAAGCGAATCTGGTGCTTTCGTTCCATCAAGGAAAGAGTTTTGATTAACTCACGGAAGTCCTTTGAACAATCCTTTCCGAGAGCACTGGCCAAGTCATTGACTGTGACTCGTCCCTTTTCTTGTATATATTCTTTTATTCTATCTTTCATGTTTTCTTTCTAGATTTTTTAAATTCCTTTTGCTGTAAAACCTTCTCAAACATCATTTAATACTCAATAAAAATCAAAGAGCAAACTAGAAAGCTAGGCGCAGGTTGCTCAAAACACCGTTTTAAGGTTGCAGATGGAAGCTGACGTAGTTTGAAGAGATTTTTGAAGAGTATAAAAATAAAAATAGGCAAAGACCTAGTCCCGCCCATTATTTTCTTATCTACTTGATAATACCGTCAATGCTAAGGCAATGGCTAGCCAGAAAAAGACTAAAATTCCTGTCAAACGTTGCATCACAGCTTCAAAACCGCGCGCTTTGCTACGTTCAAACAAATCACCTGCACTGGCATCAAATACATTGCTAGATTGGTTTTTAGTTGGTTGCATGAAAATTGCAATCACAATCACAACAGATAATACTAATAGAATGGTTAATAATAGGTTATACATATCAAACTCCTTAAAATCCCTATTATTCTACCATAATTTCTACTTAGATTCAAGATGTAGAGTCACTTTTCTTTCTTTTGGGCAATACTTTAAGACCTCAATCTTGTCTGGATGGGTTTTGGAGTTCTTACTGGTTAGATAATTGATACTGCCACAAGAGGAGCATTTGAGATTGATTTTTACTCGCACTAGATTTCCTTCACTTTTAATAATGTTTTAAATTGGATAAGGTTAAATAAACAACTGAGAGCTACACAAAGAGCTGTTGCATAAAATACTGAGTGATAGCCAAATTGTCCCGCTACTGCTGATCCTGCTATGGGACCTATCACTCCTCCTAGATAAAAAAAGACTTGATTAAATGCAAATACCCTTGAAATGCCAACTTTAGGGGTCATTTTGCTTAGGAGAGCATTGACACCAGGTATCAGTGCTCCCGTCCCCAGACCAAATAGAAAACGATAGAAGCCTAATTGGAATGGGCTAGTCGCATTTGCACATAATAGATATATGAAAACTGAATATACCTGAGCTACGACAAGTAGTCGATGATTACCCACTTTATCACCTAATTTACCCATGATACCTGCGCTCATCATACTTGAAAATCCCATGCTTGATACAATCAAACCAGAGACAAAGAGAAGATTCTCTTTCTGTCCCAGATCTCGTACATAAAGGGCAAGGATGGGACCAATAGATTGGGCAGCAAATTGAATCACAAAGCTAGTTAGAAATAGATTTATCAGGAGAAAAGGGTATTTAACAGAAGTAAAGAGCTCTTTTGTAGGCAGTGCTTTTTCTTTTGGCACTGGTTGAAAGTTTTCTTTTATAAAAAGAATGGTTAAGATTGCTGCCAAGAACAGGAAACTACCGACCAATAAAAAGACATTTCGAATTCCAAAAATTTCGGCAATGAAACCACCTACAAATGGACCGGTCAAAGTTCCAGCGACAACACCAGTTGATAGAGTCCCTAGAGCGTATCCTGACCTATCTTTGGGAACTTGACTTGCAATTAAAGCTGTCGCATTGGGTACAAATCCTGTAAAAACTCCATTAAGAAACCGTAAGAACAAGAGCCAGAAAACATTTGGAACAAAGGCCAGACCACCCATAGTAATAGTCATAGCTAGCCCTGCACGAATCATCATGGGTTTTCGACCATACTTGTCTGCTAAGATACCCCAAACTGGTGATACGAAGGCTGCAGAAATGGCTGAGACTGATATAGCCAACCCTGAATAAAAGGCAACTTGATCTCCTTCAATTCCTAACTGTTCGACAAAAATAGGCATGAAAGGAACAACAAGAGAAATGCTGGCTCCCGTTAAAAAGCAACCAAACCAAGCAATACGAAGATTATCCTTCCAACTAATCTCTTTCAAGAGTATCGCCTCCTTGAAGTAGGCTGGCCACTTGACTCAACAGTTGCTCTCGACTCCCATTATTGTCTAAAATATGACTAGCCAATCTTTTCTTTTCTTCTAAAGGCCACTGGGAGGCCAGACGGGTTTGTGCGTCCTCTATAGTCAGATAATCTCTTTTCATTAAGCGATCCAGCTGGGTATCTCGACTTACATAAACTAGCCAAGTTTCATCGAACCATGAAGCATAGTTCTGCTCAAAAAGTAGGGGGATATCCATGAAAAAGAGAGCTTCTGTCTGAGCAAACTGATTTCGTAATGCAGCTAACTCCTCACGAATAATCTCACCTTGGGTTCTCTTAGACCATTCCTGCTCTTCTGGCTTTGAAAAAATAAGGCTAGCAAGCAAGGGGCGATTCAATTCCCCATCTTCTAGAAGGACTTTTTCACCGAAATGCTCTACTAAAATCTGATAAAGGCGACCACCAGGTTTTTGAAGTTGGTGAACAAGAGCATCCGCATCTACCACTTCAAACCCTTTTTGTCTTAGAAAATTTGTGACAGTGGACTTACCTGACGCAATACCACCAGTGATTCCGATTATTTTTCCCATCACTTTCTCCTTTGACATTTTGGACAAAAATGGGTTCCACGACCACCGAGTTGAATTTTTTCGATGATGGCTCCACAGCGAGAACATGCCTCTCCAGTCTTATCATAGACCTGATGAAAATCCTGCATGGTCCCATCCTCGCCAAAAGCATTGGTATAGGTGCGAATGGTTGAACCTCCTTTCTCGACAGCCTGGCTCAAAACAGCAATGGTCTGGTCATGAACGGCAGTCGCTTCATCTGCGGTCAAAGTCTGTGAAGGTCTTTCCGGATGAACTTTCGCTCTCCAGAGAACTTCATCCACGTAAATATTCCCCAGTCCAGCAACCAAAGTCTGATCGAGAAGATGCGATTTGATAGGTTTTTTAGATTTTTTCAAGGCTAGTTTAAAACTCCCTAAATCAAAATCTTGCTCAGTCGGTTCCGGACCTAATTTCTTAGAAATAAAGTAAGCTTCTAAAAGCTCAGGAGCAAGCAATTCCATAGTTCCAAACTTACGGACATCCTCGTAAACCAGAGTCCCACCATCTTCAAAATGAATCAAAACATGGGCATGCTTGCGTTCAGGGACTTGGTCTGGGTAATAAAAATACTTTCCTTCCATTCGTAGATGCGAAATCAAGACCTTGTCTGTTAGATAAAAAAGCAAATATTTTCCACGACGTCCTATAGATTTAACAACTTGACCAGGCAATTCTTTCTGAAATTGATCCAAATCTGTCTTTATCATCTTAGGATAACGAATATCAATGGTTGTAATCTTCTTTCCCAGAATCAATTTTTCAAGACCTCGTCGAACCGTTTCGACTTCAGGTAATTCAGGCATAGCTCCTCCTTCTCTAAAAACAAGAAGCAGGCTACTGCCCACCTCTTCTTAATATTCTTTTTCGTTATAGCCAAAGTCAGCCAAATCTAGCTTCTTATCTCGCCAGTTTTTCTTAACCTTGACCCAAGTTTCTAGGAAAACCTTGTCCCCTAGCATAAGCTCGATATCACGACGGGCCATAGTCCCAATCTTCTTGAGCATAGCACCACCTTTACCGATGACAATCCCTTTTTGGCTGTCACGCTCCACCATGATGGTTGCTCGAATATGAACCTTGTCAGTCTCTTCATCTCGTTTCATAGAATCCACCACTACTGCAACTGAGTGTGGAATTTCCTCACGCGTTAAGTGTAAGACCTTTTCACGAATCATCTCTGATACTAGGAAACGTTCTGGGTGGTCTGTGATTTGATCGGATGGGAAATATTGGAAACCTTCTTCTAAGTTTTCGCTCAAAATATCAATCAAACGCGAAACATTGTTTCCTTGTAGAGCTGAAATCGGTACAATTTCCTTGAAATCCATCTGATTACGGAAATCATCAATTTGAGCCAATAGCTGGTCAGGATGAACCTTATCAATCTTATTGACCACCAAAATCACTGGAACCTTAGCAGCCTTAAGACGCTCGATAATCATGTCATCGCCCTTACCACGCGCCTCATCTGCAGGCACCATGAAGAGAACAGTATCCACTTCACGAAGGGTGCTATAGGCAGATTCGACCATAAAATCTCCGAGAGCCGTTTTAGGTTTGTGAATCCCTGGTGTGTCGATAAAGACGATTTGTTCCTTATCAGTCGTGTAAATTCCCATGATTTTGTTGCGCGTTGTCTGCGCCTTGTCACTCATGATGGCAATCTTTTGCCCCATGACATGATTTAAAAAAGTTGACTTCCCAACATTGGGACGTCCTAAAATGGCTACAAAGCCTGATTTAAAAGTCATAATTTCCTCTTGCTGTTTAAAATAATAAATCCCAAATCCGTGGGAGAAAGATAAGTGCACCTGTCAAAGCGGCAAAAAGTGAGACCACAAGCACGGCACCTGCTGCCATGTCCTTAGCTTTCTTTGCCAACATAGAAAAGTGATAGTGACTAGCCAAATCTACTACATTTTCAATAGCTGAATTAATAATCTCAAAAGCTACCACCATGAAAATGCTCATAAGTAGAAATAACCATTCGATTCGTGACACCTGAAAAACAAAACCTGCAAGAACAACTACAAGAGCTGTCGCTGCATGCTTTCTCATATTACGTTCTTCCTCAATTGCAGTCAAAATCCCAGTGATGGCAAATTCTAAACTTGAGATTAGGTCACGATTTTTCCATTTTCGTTTATTGTCTTGTGAGTCCATAGGCTGTCAAAATTTCTTCTTGTAAACCGAACATCTCCGCTTCTTCTTCGGGAGTGTAGTGATCATAGCCGTTAATGTGTAAAAAGCCGTGCACTGCCAAGAAGCCCATCTCACGCTCAAAACTATGACCGTACTCCTCAGCCTGCTCATGTGCCTTATCAATGGAAATAAAAAGTTCACCAATATAGGCGTCAAATTCTGACATCATTTCTGCTAAGTCAGGATCATTTTCCAGATCTTCCTCATCAAAGGCAATCTCTATCTCTGGTTTATATTCAAGACTGATGACATCTGTTGGACGATCGGTATCACGAAACTCTAGATTAAGTTCATGGCTTCGTTCGTTGGTCACAAAAGTGACTGCCATCTCCTTGTCTTCTTTTCCTAACTTTTTAGCAGCAAACTCTAAAATCTCTTGAGTTTGTTGTAGAATTTCCTTTGAAACTTGACCCGTTTCATCTACCATTTCAATATACATGTATTTCTCGATTCTCTTTACTTGGCTTTATTATATCACATTTCTATGATTTTATTCTACCTTTTTGATATAATACTATGGAATACATTCACGAGGAGAGAACCATGTCATTTGATGGATTTTTTTTACACCATATGGTTGAGGAATTGCGATCTGAACTACTAAATGGTCGCATCCAAAAGATTAATCAACCCTTTGAACAAGAACTGGTCTTGCAAATCCGTAGCAATCGTAAAAGTCATCGTTTGCTCCTGTCTGCCCATCCAGTTTTTGGGCGCATCCAGTTAACAGAGTCCACCTTTGAAAACCCTGCTCAACCATCTACTTTTATTATGGTATTGAGAAAGTACCTTCAAGGAGCAGTTATTGAGTCAATCGAGCAGATCGAAAATGATCGTATCGTGGAAATCATGGTTTCCAATAAAAACGAGATTGGGGACCATATCCAGGCCACACTCATCATCGAGATTATGGGCAAACACAGTAATATTCTACTTGTAGATAAGTCTAGTCACAAAATCCTTGAAGTTATCAAGCATATCGGTTTCTCTCAAAATAGCTACCGTACCTTATTACCAGGTGCTACTTATATTGCTCCTCCAAGTACAGAAGCTCTCAATCCTTTCATCGTCAAGGATGAAAAATTATTTGAGATTTTACAAACCCAAGAGTTGACTGCTAAAAATCTTCAAAATCTCTTTCAAGGTTTGGGAAGAGATACAGCAACCGAGTTAGAAAAACAACTGCTTAATGATAAACTAGCCACTTTCCGGAACTTCTTTAGACAAGAAACCAAGCCATGCTTGACTGAGACTTCCTTCAGTCCAGTTCCTTTTGCAAATCAGGTGGGAGAGACTTTTGCCAGTCTTTCTGATTTGTTGGACACCTACTATAAGGATAAGGCAGAGCGTGATCGTGTGAAGCAACAGGCAAGTGAACTGATCCGTCGAGTTGAAAATGAGCTACAAAAAAATCGTCAAAAACTTAAAAAACAAGAAAAAGAACTCCTTGCTACTGAAAATGCAGAGGAATTTCGTCAAAAAGGTGAATTGCTAACGACTTTTCTTCATCAAGTTCCCAATGACCAAGATCAGGTCATTTTGGACAACTACTACACCAATCAACCTATCACGATTGCACTTGATAAGGCACTAACGCCAAACCAAAATGCTCAACGTTACTTCAAGCGTTATCAGAAATTAAAAGAAGCTGTTAAATACTTGACTGAACTAATCGAAGAAACCAAGGCTACTATTCGTTACCTAGAAAGTGTAGAGACAGTTCTCAACCAGGCTGGACTAGATGAAATTGCTGAAATTCGTGAAGAATTAATTCAAACAGGATTTATCCGCAGAAGACAACGCGAGAAAATCCAGAAACGACAAAAACCTGAAAAATATCTTGCAAGCGACGGAAAAACAATTATCCTAGTTGGTCGTAACAACCTTCAAAATGACGAGTTAACCTTTAAAATGGCTCGTAAAGAAGAACTCTGGTTCCATGCTAAGGACATCCCTGGAAGTCACGTTGTTATCACTGCCAATCTCAATCCTACTGACGAAGTTAAGACAGATGCGGCAGAGCTAGCTGCCTACTTTTCAAAAGGCCGTCTCTCCAACCTCGTTCAGGTAGATATGATTGAGGTCAAAAAACTTAATAAGCCCACAGGTGGAAAACCAGGATTTGTGACTTATACTGGACAAAAGACTCTCCGTGTCACACCCGACCCTGAGAAAATTCAATCCATGAAAGTAAAATAAGGACTTTTAACCTGAAGGCTGTCAACATTTTAGATTTTTTAAAAAAAGGAGGTAAGCTCAATGCTACGGCATATCAAGTCTATTTTAACCATTATATTCGGAGCTGCCATCTATGCCTTCGGACTCACGTATTTCGTTGTGCCCCACCACTTATTCGAGGGGGGAGCAACTGGGATCACCTTGATTACCTATTATCTCTTTAACATTCCCATCTCCTTGATGAACCTGTTAATCAATATCCCGCTCTTTATTCTAGCCTGGAAAATATTTGGTTCAAAGACTCTGTACACAAGTTTGCTCGGAACCATTTCCTTATCCATTTGGTTAGCAATCTTTGAAAAGATTCCTCTCCACTTTAATCTTGAAGGAGATTTGGTTATCGTTGCCTTGGTTGCGGGTGTTCTTTTGGGACTTGGTCTAGGTGTTATCTTCAATGCTGGTGGTACCACTGGTGGAACAGATATCGTCGCTCGAATCCTGAACAAGTACACCAATATCTCCGTTGGAAAATTACTCTTTGCACTAGACTTCCTTATCCTAATGCTCATTTTAATTATTTTCCAAGACCTTCGTCTCGTAACCTACACACTTCTATTTGACTTCATCGTCTCAAGAGTTATTGACTTGATTGGTGAAGGCGGATATGCTGGCAAAGGTTTTATGATTATCACTCAAAAGCCTATGGAAGTGGCAGATAAAATCAATGAAGAGTTAGGTCGAGGTGTCACCTTCATATCTGGACAAGGTTACTACAGTCAAAAAGATTTAAAAATTATTTACTGTATCGTAGCAAGAAATGAAATGATTAAGATGAAAGAAATGATACATACCGTGGATCCGATGGCCTTTATTACCATCACTGAAGCACACGAAATTTTAGGAGAAGGGTTCACCTTCGTAAAAGAAGAAACTTCATAACATCTAGATATCAAAAATGAGGCTGGGACAAAAGTCCTAGCCTCTCAATTGTCTTTGGATTGTCGAGCAAGACGCAGTGGTTGAGTGGGCTCTACTTCGCTGATTTCATCAGATTTTACAGCCCTACTCAACTGTGCGTAGGTGGGA
>NZ_KV807700.1:0-448 GCF_001812125.1 Streptococcus sp. HMSC071D03 | reverse complement strand
CGTTCATAGGCTTCTTGCTTATCTTGTGGTAATTTTCTTCTATAACTATCCAACAATTCATGAAGGGCGTAGTAATCATCCAGCCACAATCCTCCTTCTGGTAGGCGATGGCTAATTTCCCCTACTTCTTCATAGGCCATACGGTCCAGGCGACGTTTTTGACTCTCTTGTTTTCTGACGCTATCTAGGATTCGATTGCGGAATTTTGTTTTGAAGTAGACGTAGAGTTTCTTTTCCTCTTCCACTAATTCTGGATGGGCCTCAAGGAGTTCATAGAGACAGATCAGTCCTTCTTGGTCCCAATCCTCTTTTTCCCACAGGTGGAGATAGTAATCTTTTCGACATCTATGGACAATTCCTTTTACCTTCTCATAATACTTTTCAAGCATTTGCTTTCCCCCTTTCTCTGCTTGTAGTATAGCAGAGAAAGGGGGAAAGAAGGGCTTTG
>NZ_KV807699.1:0-393 GCF_001812125.1 Streptococcus sp. HMSC071D03 | reverse complement strand
ATCTGGAATTCCATCGTTGTCATCGTCTGGATCCTTAACATCTGGAATACCATCTCCATCTGTATCGCGTTGAATTTTAACTGGAACTTTGACTACAACTTCTTCTGTGCCTTTTTTCAGTTTAACTGGAATTTCGACTGTGCGTTCTTCTTCTTTTGGTTCCCAATTGTCTACTGTTGGTGTTCCTACTAGATTTCCGCCGTTATCAACTGTTAAACCATTTACTGGTTTATCTGTTGTAATCGTTGTACCTGGTTTGTTTGGTGTGATTACCTTAGTATTTGCTGGTACAGGTGTTTTTTCTGGGACAGTTTTTCCTGTTACTTTTCCTGTTAATTTATCCGCTACTTTTGGATTTGCATCTTCTGTATCTGGAATTCCATCGTTGTCATC
>NZ_KV807698.1:0-5051 GCF_001812125.1 Streptococcus sp. HMSC071D03 | reverse complement strand
CCTTTTATGGATTGAACTAACTGAATGACATCCCCAAATTCAGTTCTTGAATTCCAGTGAAATTCATTTTTCCTTGTATCGATTACAAATGAATCGTGCTCCGTCCAGGTATAACTATAGCTTCCTGTACGCTTTAACTCTATGCCTAGTTGCTCTGCAACAGAAATAATAGATAATCTTTTGGCTTCCTCTTTGCTTAATGCCATCTGTTACCTCCCTACAATGAAAATTCTGCCCCTTCTTTTTCTGCTACTATATCTTGTGTCTGTTCTTTCTCAAGTTCTTTGGCTACTACAAAACGGTTTAAATCAGGAAAATGGAGTTGGGCTTGTTTTAGCTTATCATGAATTAACAAGTTCTCGTCGATATGATAGACTGCTTCCTGATGGCCATTAAATCCTTTCTCTAGATCAATATCATCAAAGCGGATAACAGCCAACTCTGTCAAACTTCCCTTATACCAAGCTCCAATCTCACTTTCAAGATAAAACCGAACGGATTCTCTATCTTCCGTCTTTGTATCCCGTAAATAAGCTAGTTCCCAGCTTTCACCCTGAGAATATCCAGTGACCTCTTGAACGATTAACTCCTGATTATTCGTTCCTAAAATTTGGTTAATATCTCCTAAACGTGGTACTAGAATTTCCTGAGCTAGTGAAACGGCTTCTGTACCATAGTTAAAAAACTCATATTGTTCTCTATCTTCTACATAGTTCCTAACGAAATCTGAATAATGAGGGAAACGCTCCTGAAAACTAGGTGAAATCATCCCATAAATATAAGCTTGTTTTAATGTTTCAAACTGAGCTATTTGATAATATGAGGAATCAAGCTTACCCTCTTGATTCAACAGTTCCTTGATATTTTCTGGAAGTTGAATGGGTTCTGAATCTGGCCAAGTTTTCTTAGAATAGTTGATTACTTCTTCGTAGAGAATCATATCAATCTCTGGATTCTTCATTTCAAACAAAACATCTACAATTTGAGCTGATTCTGAAAGATTGGAACGATAATCAGTAATCAAGCCATCTTTACGAACCTCCCATTCCTCAACCTGAGCATTTTCTGGAGTTCGTAGTAACAATACCTCCTCAGCTTCTAGATCAACTCCAATGACCTGATCGCCATTCGGTAGCTGATCCATCTCCAATTCCTGGATCTTAGCATCTAATTGATTATTAACCTGAAGCAAGTCTTGTTTCAAGTGAAATAATTCTTCTGCATTGACTTGTAATTCCTCAAAGTACTCTCTGGAGATCTTCACTGGTCGAACCAATAAATCTTTCTCTCGTTGCTCTTGAGGATATGAAAATAAGTAGGGGGCAACTTCTTTGAAATCTTGATAATTCATCCATTTTATAGATTCAGTAACAATCATATTCTGGACATCGATGACATCTGTATGAGGAGTAATCCAGCCAGATAAAGCTAACTCTTTTACTGCTTCAGAGAGAGGGTAAGAAGGGATATGTTCTAAAATCCCCTCAAAATAACCAATCCCTCGTGCAGTCTCCTCCTCAACTTCACGCTTCATTCGTTTAAATTGTTTTTGTGGTAATGTATTCACAGTTTTTCCTTTCATTTTTGAAGTGATATGTTTTAATGTTATAATAGTTGGTAGATAAACTCTGAAAGAGATAATTTAATATTAGAAGAAAGAGGTAAGATATGTCATATACATACCCCGAAGCATACAGCATTGAATTAGAACACAATATTGAACCAATGGATGCTTACAATTTATCTTTAGATAAAATATTGAAAAACAAGCATAATTTCCAGTGTGACAAAAATTGTCCATTTGGACTTACACTAATAAACTTTGGTAAGTCTCCTTATACAAAGGAGCCACATTTCCGAACCAGTAACTTTGACCAAGTACATTCAGTCAACTGTCCCGTAGTACAAAATCGATATGAGAAACGGGCGCAGGAAACAACGATAGAAGAAAGTTATACATTTGAACGGGACAAAAATACTGTTAAAGTAGATATTAATTTGGTTACAGCTACATTTACAGAAATAACTAATTCATTAAAAACAGAAGAACAAGTCTCAACTGAAATAAGGTCGAAAAAATCTACTACTTCTAATAACATATCGGAAAAGACCTTCAATAGTCATGTAAAATCTCTAAGTCGTCTGGTTCAACTTTATAAAGAGTTTAAATCTGGAGAAAAATATACCTTTTTAGATTCTTCAGGAAACAAATTAAATCTTGACTTGTACTTTCAAAATTTAGATAATAACTCACTCATCAACGAGCATGAAACAAAAGTTTACTTTGCAAAAGCTACGGTTCGATACGTTAAAGCTGATCAAGAAAAAGATTCTTATTTTTTAATTAGAATCAAACAAAGTTGCCAAATGGACAACTTAATAATACCTCCAACATTCATAATTAATGAGAGCCTAGCTAATCAACAAGGAGTCAAACAAAGACTAGAAACTTTAAAAAAGGCTGACAAAAAGAAGAAAGAACTCACTATTTATTATCTTGGGCCATTTAAAAAATACAAAAACAGTTATATAAATGCTTCTATCCCTCATGAAAAAATACTAAGACACATTGTGCTATCTAGTTCTTAGTTTCTATATAGCCAAGTTCGTCTGTAGAAAAACCAACAATCTTATAGAAGCCTATGGCTCCAAAAGTTTCTAATAAATGAGTTTCCGCTACCCTTTTAGCTGTATCAAAATCACGAAAAAAACCTGCATGAGCAAAATTTTCATGCCAGGTTATTTTTTCGCCTTCCTGATGCAGCCACACATACTGATCCCAATTTATAGCAATTAAAACGCAATAAGAATCATAAAATTCCATTAGATTTCCTTTCTTTCCTAACTGACTTTAAGAGGAACTTCCTAAACTTCCTTAATCTCAATATGAATAACATTTTCTTCCCCAACCTGGTCTTTCCACTCATCAATATCACTCAGATAGCGCTTATATCGATACCAATTGTCATCGTTTGGGCCATTGCTTAGGAGATTAGCTCTTGGATGCGTATCCAGGTTAAATTTTTGATCTCGAAAGACATTTTGTTTGGATAGGAAGAGTAAGGCTTCTGTTGTTCCAATCGTTGCCACCTCATGCGGTGTCAACAGTTCTCGACCAATTTTAGAGTTCTGCTTAGAACTGCTGGCATTTCTTCCTCTGCTCTCACTATAATTCTGATCATTCAAAGTTTGCTTCCCTGATCGCTCAGATAGGTACTTAAGCGTGTCTAAGTCATTTGAACCTAAATAAAGAATAGCACCACAGTTATTGATAATCGTCTTCGTATTTTCTTTACCATATAATACTTCAATCTGACTTTGAGATTGTACCATCATCTTGATAGAAATCTCTCGAGAACGAATAACTGAGATAATTGGTGGTAAATTAGGAATCTTCCCAATCTGACCAAACTCATCCGCCCACACCTGTAGATGCAATAAGTCTTCCTTGGTCTTTGTTGGATGCTCACCTAATATAACTGCATCTGCAGTTTTTATTAGCACATCAAAAATGGTACTAAAAAGAAGGGCAGATAAGAACTGGTAAGCTGGATCCACTTCTGGAATATGAATAAAAACTGCTGTTTTCTCAATATTCCATTTTTCAATCTCGAGTGTATCCTTTTCAATAATCTTTCTTAGTTGCTCATGATCAAATACTGAGAAGGTTGTTGCAAAGATAGCATAAACAGAAGCCCGTGTTTGGCCATCAAAGTTTTTATTGAATAGATCCCACTGTCTACTAGCATAATTCCCTTGACTCCTTCTCTCCAGGTCTTCAAACATCAATTCAACAGGACTCTCCGCTTCTGGATGATTTCTTCTCAATTCTCGAATCATATCTGTAACCTGCCCTAAATTAGGCAGATAGTGATCGAGCTTACCATCAAAATAAAGATAGCCAATTAGAGAACGCATCAGGAGTTTATTGGCTGCTGGCCAAAAAGGATCTCCCTCATGACCATTTCTGTTGAGAGACTCTGTAATAGCCTCTGCCACTCGATCTATATCCATTTCATTATGAATATATCTAAAAACATTGAAACCATCTGAATTCAAGAAACTAATCAAATCAAAAATCTTCATCTTATAGCCTTTTTCTATAAGAGACTTCCCTGTTTCATGAATCAAAATCCCTTTGGTATCTGTGGTTACAAAACTAGAATTTCCTTGTAAAATATTTGGTTTTACAGCACTACGAGTCTTCGAATCCCCTGTACCACCATACACCAAAATATTTTTATTAATCTGATTTTCAAAGCTCAATCGGTTATTAAATAGTCCCATCTGGCTATTTTGAGTAAAGATCATATTCTTTTCAGGATCTTCATCTCGGAATCTCACCAACTCTTCTTTCGTTGCAAAGCGAGCTGATCCATGTTCCTCCCCATACCTGTATGTACCTGTATCTGTTACTCTCAAATACAACAGAAAAGCAATCAAAAACCCACTCATACCAATCAATAAAGAAGTTGGTGTGAATTGAAAATCAAACCAAGATTTATCGCTCAGATGATCGCTCATCCAGTTAAACTTCCCAAGACCAAATACATCCGTTACTGAGTCTGTATCAGGTGCCAACAGCCATAGTTTAAAGAGCCAATGAAAGAGGTAGAATAGACCAATGCCTAACAACAAATACGGTCTAAATCTCCGTTTCTTCTTTTCTGTAATCACTTCATTTTCCCTCCAATCTGTGGTTCGATATTTTCTGGAAGAACAAACTCCTTCGTATGAATGTTTACCTGGAGGGAATTGATTTTCTCTTGTTCAACTGCTTTGAAATGTTTCAATTTCTCCTCAAAAGAAGTCGTTTTCCCATTTTTAAGGTTTCTCTCATTGAATCCTTTAGGATCTCTTGTGATGCCTTCTAGGACATCCTTAAAAGCTTGTTCGACAACACCTTTATCTTTTGCATTAAAAGCCAAGGTTGTCTTTCCATCTGGATGAGTATAAAAAGAAAAGCCAATCCCGTATTGGCCCAGTTCTTTTCGAACTGCCTCGAGATTGACTTCATTATGTAGTAATTGCTGGACTTCTTTAGCATCTGC
>NZ_KV807697.1:0-8172 GCF_001812125.1 Streptococcus sp. HMSC071D03 | reverse complement strand
AGAATATTTTTGCCAAAGTAAAAACGTTTAAAATGTTTTCAACAACCTATCGAAATCGACGTAAACGATTTGGATTACGAATGAATTTGATTGCTGGCATTATCAACCGTGAACTAGGATTCTAGTTTCGCAGGAAGTCTAATGAAAAAGTAGGTTTAGAAAGAGGTAAGTATCTATGTCTTCTCATAAAAAAGTGTCACTCTCTGAGATTAATCAATCTATCGATACTCCAAATAACAATCATTTCTGGCAAAATTTAAAGGCCTTTTTAGGTCCGGGTGCTCTTGTCGCAGTTGGTTATATGGATCCAGGAAACTGGATTACCAGTGTAGTCGGTGGTGCTTCCTATAAGTATAGTCTCTTGTTTGTTATCTTGATTTCATCTCTCATTGCCATGCAACTTCAGCAGATGGCAGGAAAGCTTGGTATTGTAACCCAGATGGACCTGGCTCAAGCAACGGCTCATCATTCACCTAAATGGCTTCGTTATAGTCTATGGGTGATTTTAGAATTAGCCTTGATGGCGACAGATCTGGCAGAAGTTCTAGGTTCAGCGATTGCTCTCAATCTTCTCTTTAAGATTCCGATTATGATAGCAATTCTCTTGACCGTGTTGGATGTTTTTCTCTTATTGCTTCTGATGAAATTTGGCTTTAAGAAGATTGAAGCTATTGTGACAACACTGATTTTAACGATTTTAGCAATCTTTACTTATCTGGTAGCTTTGTCACATCCAAGCTTCCAAGGAATCGTTGAGGGTTATCTACCGAATGCAACCTTATTTGAAAGTCCTTTGCCAGGGCATGAAAGTCAATTAACCTTGGCGTTAGGTATCGTGGGTGCGACAGTGATGCCCCATAACCTCTATTTGCATTCTTCCTTGTCTCAAACTCGGAAAATCAATCACAAGGACAAGAATGATGTTCGAAAAGCCGTGCGCTTTATGACCTGGGACTCGAATCTTCAACTGTCCTTGGCCTTTATCGTTAACTCCCTTCTTTTAATCTTAGGGGCGGCCCTCTTTTTCGGACATGCATCTGAGATTTCTGCCTTTTCTCAAATGTATAACGCCCTGCAGGATTCTACCATTGCGGGAGCTATAGCTAGCTCAACCTTATCAACCTTGTTTGCCTTGGCCCTATTAGCCAGTGGTCAGAATTCGACTATCACAGGTACCTTGACAGGACAAATCGTTATGGAAGGTTTCTTGCATATGCGATTGCCTCAGTGGTTCATTCGTTTGGCGACTCGTCTCTTTGCCTTACTGCCTGTTATGATAGTAGCGGTTCTGTTTGGTCATCAAGAAAAAACCTTGGATCAGTTATTGGTTTATTCACAGGTCTTTCTTTCAATCGCTCTTCCATTTTCAATCTTCCCTTTGATTTATCTAACTTCTAAGAAATCACTGATGGGCGAATTTACCAATGCTAAATGGAATACCATCCTTGGTTATATTGTTTCCATTATCTTAACTGTTCTCAATGTGAAATTGCTATTTGATATTTTTTAAGAGCATCTGAGATGAAGTAGAAAAAATATCATTTTGATGATTAAAATTGAAGAAAAAAATCACCCAAGAGTTGAATCTTGGGTGATTTTTTGGAATTCTCATCTTAGACGAAAATCCATTATAAAAAGCTGCATCAAGATGCAGCCACACTATAGCTACGGAAGACATGGGATTCGAACCCACGCACGCTTTCACACGCCTACCGCGTTTCCAACACGGCCTCTTAAGCCTCTTGAGTAATCTTCCAATACTTACTAAAATAGTTTATCATAAAGGCAAGTATCTTGCAAATAAAATTCAAACAATTGGCAAAATGATAGAAAATGAAAGAAAATGACAAAAAGTGCTTGACTTTGATTTTTTTTGTGTTAGAATGATTATTGTAATCGTTAACAGGAGGTGAGTAAGTGCTAAAAACTGAGAGAAAAAAGTTGATTTTAGAGGAGCTGAGTAAACATAAAGTCGTAACTTTAGAGAAATTAGTAGGCTTGCTAGATACTTCAGAATCAACAGTTAGACGTGATTTAGATGAATTGGAGTCTGAAAATAAACTTCGCCGAGTTCATGGAGGAGCAGAGTTGCCTCACTCCTTGCAAGAAGAAGAAACCATTCAAGAAAAATCTGTCAAAAACCTTCAAGAGAAAAAATTGATTGCGCAAAAGGCAGCTTCCCTCATCAAAGAAAAAGATGTTATCTTTGTGGATGCAGGAAGTACAACAGCCTTTCTCATTAAGGAATTGGAGCGAAAAGACATTACTGTAGTAACCAACTCCATTCACCATGCGGTTCAATTAGTGGATAAGCAAATCCCAACAGTCATTATCGGTGGTGGAGTCAAGATGACAACAGATGCCAGTATTGGAGGAGTAGCGCTTAACCAGATTAACCAACTGCACTTTGATCGTGCCTTTATTGGAATGAATGGTGTAGATGAAGGTTACTTTACAACTCCAGATATGGAGGAGGGCGCCGTCAAGCGTGCTATCTTAGAAAATGCTAAACAGACATATGTTCTAGCAGATTCATCCAAGATTGGTCAGTCTTGTTTTGCTAAGGTAGCTCCTATAAAACGTGCTATTGTCATTACAAGTAAGGGTCACGAGCTCTTGTCAGCTATCAAAGAGAAAACGGAGGTTATCGAAGTATGATTTATACAGTCACACTAAATCCATCTATTGACTACATTGTCCGTCTGGATAAAGTGGAAGTTGGTAGTGTCAATCGTATGGACAGTGATGATAAGTTTGCTGGTGGTAAGGGAATCAATGTTAGCCGTGTCTTGAAACGCTTGGATATTCCAAATACTGCGACAGGCTTCATCGGTGGCTTTACAGGTAAATTTATCACTGATACTTTGGCTGAAGAGCATATTGAAACACGCTTTGTCCAAGTAGCAGAAGATACGAGGATCAACGTTAAAATTAAAGCTGATCAAGAAACAGAAATCAATGGGACTGGTCCTACTGTTGAAGCTGAACAACTTGAAGAGTTAAAAGCTATTCTTTCAAGTTTAACAGCAGAAGATACAGTTGTCTTTGCGGGTTCGAGTGCAAAAAACTTAGGCAATGTTATTTACAAGGATTTGATTGCCTTGACTCGTCAGACAGGCGCTCAAGTGGTCTGTGACTTTGAAGGTCAGACCTTAATCGATAGTTTGGATTATCAACCTCTTTTGGTCAAACCAAATAATCATGAACTGGGAGCTATCTTTGGAGTCAAGCTTGAAAGCTTAGATGAGATAGAGAAATACGCTCGTGAGTTGCTGGCTAAAGGTGCTCAAAACGTTATTATCTCTATGGCTGGTGATGGTGCCCTTTTGGTAACATCAGATGGAGCATACTTTGCTAAACCGATCAAGGGAACAGTGAAAAACTCAGTTGGTGCTGGTGACTCGATGGTTGCTGGATTTACTGGTGAGTTTGTCAAATCAAAAGACGCAGTAGAAGCCTTCAAGTGGGGAGTGGCATGTGGAACAGCAACCACCTTCTCAGATGACTTGGCAACTGCAGCATTTATTAAAGAAACTTATGAAAAAGTTGAGGTAGAAAAAAGATGAAAATTCAGGATTTATTGAGAAAAGATGTCATGTTGCTTGATTTGCAAGCAACTGAAAAAACAGCAGCTATCGAAGAAATGATTCATAGCTTGGTTGAACACGGATACGTGTCAGATTTTGAAACTTTTAAAGAAGGAATCTTAGCGCGTGAAGCTTTGACTTCTACAGGTTTGGGTGATGGTATTGCAATGCCACACAGTAAAAATGCTGCTGTTAAGGAAGCGACTGTTCTCTTTGCTAAATCAAACAATGGTGTTGACTACGAAAGTTTAGATGGACAACCAACTGACCTCTTCTTTATGATTGCGGCTCCAGAAGGTGCCAATGATACTCACTTGGCTGCCTTGGCAGAATTGTCTCAATACTTGATGAAAGACGGCTTTGCTGACAAACTTCGTCAAGTAACATCAGCTGATCAAGTTATTGACCTCTTTAACCAAGCTTCAGAAAAAGCTCAAGAGCCAGTACAAGCTCCTGCGAATGAATCTGGTGACTTTATCGTAGCAGTTACAGCTTGTACAACAGGAATTGCCCACACATACATGGCACAAGAAGCTCTTCAAAAAGTGGCCGCGGAAATGGGTGTCGGTATCAAGGTTGAAACCAATGGTGCTAGCGGTGTTGGTAACAAATTGACATCAGAAGATATTCGTAAGGCTAAAGCTGTTATCATCGCTGCAGATAAGGCAGTTGAAATGGATCGTTTCGATGGCAAACCATTGGTAAATCGTCCAGTTGCAGATGGTATTCGTAAGACAGAAGAGTTGATCAACTTGGCTCTTTCTGGTAATGCTGAAGTCTACCGAGCTGCTAATGGAGCGCAAGCTTCAACAGCATCTAATGAAAAACAAAGTCTAGGTGGTGCCTTCTACAAACACTTGATGAGTGGTGTATCACAAATGTTGCCATTCGTTATCGGTGGTGGTATCATGATTGCCCTCGCCTTCTTGATTGATGGTGCTTTGGGGGTTCCAAATGAGAGCCTTGGAAATCTTGGTTCTTACCATGAACTCGCTTCTATGTTCATGAAAATCGGTGGATCAGCCTTTGGTTTGATGCTTCCAGTATTTGCAGGATATGTTGCTTACTCAATCGCTGAAAAACCAGGTTTGGTAGCAGGTTTCGTAGCTGGAGCTATTGCCAAAGAAGGTTTTGCCTTTGGTAAAATCCCTTATGCTCAAGGTGGTGAAGCAACTTCAGCTCTTGCAGGTGTATCATCAGGTTTCCTAGGAGCTCTTGTTGGTGGATTTATCGCTGGTGCCTTGGTACTTTTGGTTAAGAAATACGTGAAGGTTCCACGTTCACTTGAAGGTGCTAAATCAATCCTTCTCTTGCCACTTCTTGGAACAGTCTTGACAGGATTTGTTATGCTTGCTGTTAACATCCCAATGGCAGCAATCAACACTGCAATGAACGACTTCCTTTCAGGTCTTGGAGGCGGTTCAGCTGTCCTTCTTGGTATCGTTCTTGGAGGAATGATGGCTGTCGATATGGGTGGACCTGTCAATAAAGCAGCTTATGTCTTTGGTACGGGTACTCTTGCAGCAACAGTGTCAACAGGTGGTTCAGTAGCTATGGCAGCAGTTATGGCTGGAGGAATGGTTCCACCACTTGCGATCTTCGTTGCAACACTTCTTTTCAAAGATAAATTTACTAAAGAAGAACGCAACTCTGGTTTGACTAACATCGTTATGGGCTTGTCATTCATCACTGAAGGAGCGATTCCATTTGGTGCGGCTGACCCAGCTCGTGCTATCCCAAGCTTTATCCTTGGTTCAGCAGTGGCAGGTGGACTTGTTGGTCTTGCAGGTATCAAACTCATGGCACCTCACGGAGGAATCTTCGTTATCGCCCTTACAACAAATGCCCTTCTTTACCTTGTCTTTGTCTTGATTGGAGCACTTGTTAGTGGTGTAGTTTATGGTTACCTTCGTAAACCTTTAGAAAAATAATTACAAATACATTCAAATGACTGATCACGAAAGTGGACGGTCATTTTTTTGATTTCTCTAGATGTTTCTGAAATATGGTATAATAGAAGCATGGCAAACAAAAATACAAGTAAAACAAGACGGAGACCGTCAAAAGCTGAATTAGAAAGAAAGCAAGCTATCCAACGGATGTTAATTTCCTTAGTCATAGCTTTTTGCTTAATGTTCGCTGCTCTGAGATTAGGAGCAGTTGGACTCACGCTCTATAACCTTATTCGATTACTAGTAGGAAGTCTAGCCTATCTGGTCATTTTTGTCGTTCTAGTCTATCTTTTTTTCTTCAAATGGATTCGGAAGCAAGAAGGTCTGATCTCAGGTTTTCTTTGCATTTTTTCAGGCTTATTGCTGATTTTTGAAGCTTATCTTGTATGGAAATATGGCATCGAGCAGGCGGTATTAAAGGGGACTTTAGCCCAAGTTTTGACAGATTTGACAGGCTTTCGTGTGACTAGCTTTGCTGGAGGAGGGCTTCTAGGTGTTGCTCTTTATATTCCAGTCGCCTTTCTTTTTTCAAATATTGGTACTTACTTTATCGGAGCCATCTTAATCTTGATCGGTGCTCTTCTAGTCAGTCCCTGGTCTGTCTATGACGTTGCTGATTTTCTTGGAGCACGTTTTTCGCTTTGGATGGAGCGACGCGAGCTGAAGAAACAAGAACGCTTCATCAAACGAGAAGAAGAAAAAGCGCGTAAGGAGATAGAGGAGCAGGAAAGACTAGAAAAAGAACAAGCGGAGCAAGCCTTATTGGATATACCTCCTGTTGATATGGAAACTGGCGAGATTTTAGAAGCTCCTCCTGTTCACTTTGATGATTTACCACTCCTTCCAGAGGAAGAATGGGTGGAACCTGAGATTATTCTCCCGCAAGCGGACTATGATTATCCTAAAGTAGATGACATTCCTCAGGAGGATGACTATGTAGAAGATGAAGATGTTGAAGTAGATTTTTCTGCTAAAAAAGCTTTAGAGTACAAACTCCCCAGCTTGCAACTCTTCGCACCTGATAAACCAAAAGATCAGTCAAAAGAAAAGAAAATCGTACGAGAAAATATCAAAATTTTGGAAGAAACCTTTGCGAGTTTCGGAATCAAGGTAACGGTTGAACGTGCTGAAATCGGTCCATCAGTTACAAAGTACGAAGTTAAGCCAGCAGTTGGTGTTCGTGTCAATCGCATTTCCAATCTAGCAGATGACTTGGCTCTGGCCTTGGCTGCGAAAGATGTCCGTATCGAAGCTCCAATTCCAGGGAAATCCTTGGTCGGGATTGAAGTTCCAAACTCAGAAATCGCAACAGTTTCTTTCCGAGAACTCTGGGAACAATCGCAAACTAAACCTGAAAATCTGCTAGAAATTCCCCTTGGGAAAGCTGTCAATGGTACAGCTCGCAGTTTCGACCTGGCTAAAATGCCTCACTTACTTGTGGCTGGATCGACCGGTTCTGGTAAATCTGTTGCAGTTAATGGTATCATTGCAAGTATTCTCATGAAGGCACGTCCAGACCAAGTCAAGTTTATGATGGTGGATCCGAAGATGGTTGAGTTATCAGTTTACAACGATATCCCTCATCTCTTGATTCCGGTCGTGACTAACCCTCGTAAGGCCAGCAAGGCCCTTCAAAAAGTCGTAGATGAGATGGAAAACCGTTATGAACTCTTTGCCAAAATTGGGGTTCGTAATATTGCTGGTTTCAATGCTAAAGTGGAGGAATTCAATGCTCAGTCTGAGTACAAACAAGTACCTCTTCCTTTGATTGTTGTGATTGTGGACGAGTTAGCTGACCTCATGATGGTAGCTAGCAAGGAAGTAGAAGATGCCATTATCCGTCTAGGACAGAAGGCGCGTGCGGCTGGTATTCATATGATCCTCGCGACCCAGCGTCCGTCGGTTGATGTTATTTCTGGTCTGATTAAGGCCAATGTACCGTCACGTGTAGCCTTTGCTGTATCTTCTGGAACGGATTCGCGAACTATCTTAGATGAAAATGGTGCTGAGAAATTGCTTGGTCGAGGGGACATGCTCTTTAAACCAATCGATGAAAACCACCCTGTTCGTCTGCAAGGCTCCTTTATCTCTGATGATGATGTTGAGCGTATTGTTAGTTTTATCAAGGCTCAAGCAGATGCTGATTATGATGAAAGCTTTGATCCCGGAGAGGTTTCTGAGACAGAAGGTGAGTCTGGCACAGGAGATGAAGGTGGAGATCCACTATTTGAAGAAGCTAAGGCTCTGGTCATTGAAACTCAAAAAGCGAGCGCATCCATGATTCAACGTAGATTATCAGTTGGTTTTAACCGAGCAACTCGCTTGATGGAAGAATTAGAGATGGCTGGGGTTATTGGTCCAGCAGAAGGAACGAAGCCACGAAAGGTTTTACAACAATAAAAAACGTAAAAATAGTATAAAAATGCATGGAAACTTTATTGAAAAGTTAGTCAAAAATGGTCTAACTTTTACGATGAAGTTTCCTTTTTATAGCTATAGTGGATTGAAATAAGATATGAACAGAGAGATTAGGAAAGTCAAACTAATTTCTAGAAATGTTTTAGAATCCATGGTGTACTACTCTAAGTTCAATCCACTATATTATTATGGATAATGCAAGATTCCATAGAATG
>NZ_KV807696.1:0-20237 GCF_001812125.1 Streptococcus sp. HMSC071D03 | reverse complement strand
TTGTATCATATTTTGTTTCGCAGGAAGTCTATTAGTTTTTTTCAACATTTGTGGTTAAAAAAATAATAGAAGCATAGGTTTTGTTTTAAAGTAAATTAAAAACTGATGTATATGAAAAAAAGTAAATGAGATGATTTTTTCAGTTTGTAGCTTGATAGAATTTTTTCCACAAATCTATTTTTCCAATTTTGAAAGAATAATTCTTAGACAGTTCATGATTGTATCTATTTTAGTTTACTACTTTCAATTTTTGTTTTTAGAAATTTCATTATATAATAAAGTGTATCAAAAAAAGATATATTGATACCATAAATATGTGAATAGATATTGAGGAGAAAATGAATGCAAAAAATAATGTTGATTATCAATCCAACCTCTGGTGGCGAAAAGGCTTTAGATTATAAGGAAAAGTTAGAAAATAAGGCTAAAAAATACTTCGAGCAAGTCGATACCAGAATTACACAAAAAGCGCAAGACGCAACCAACTTCGCCACAGAAGCTTCTCGGGAGCATTATGAGGCAGTTCTCGTATTCGGTGGAGATGGGACCGTCAATGAAGTGATCTCAGGTATCGCTGAAAGAGACTACATTCCGAAACTAGCAATTATACCTGGAGGAACTGGAAATCTGATTACGAAACTTTTAGAAATTAATCAAGATATAGACGGGGCTATTGACGAGCTTGATTTCAATTCTACAAATAAGATTGATATCGGAAAATCAAATGGAAATTATTTTGGTTATATCTTTAGTATTGGTTCACTACCAGAGGCCATCCATAACGTTGGGATAGAGGATAAAACAAAGTTTGGTATGCTAGCCTATGCGGTTAATACTGTAAAGTCTGTCGTGACAGATCAAGAATTTAACATTCAAGTTGAAACAGAAAATGGAAACTATATTGGAGAAGCAAGTCACGTTTTAGTTCTTCTTACCAATTATTTTTCTGACAAAAAAATCTTTGATGAAGACAAGGAGGGTTATGCTAATATTTTGATTTTAAAAGATGCCTCAATTCTTACTAAATTGTCAGTTATTCCTGACTTATTAAAAGGGGATGTCGTTGAAAATGATCACATCGAGTACATAAAAGCTCGTCATATCAAAATCTCTTCAGATTGTGAATTGGAAACGGATGTTGATGGCGACAAATCTGATGACCTACCAGTAGAAATTAAGGTGCTAGGTCAGCATATCGAGGTCTATTCTCAACCGAAAGAATAATCTTATTTACCTTTAACAACAATTTTTTAAACAAAGGAAAGCCTATGAAAATTAAAAAATTAGCAACTGTTGGTCTTTGCTCAACACTTCTTTTGACCTTAGTAGCTTGTAGTCAAACTCAAAAGACTTCTGATAGTACTGCTGAAACTTCAGTGACTCAATCGCAGTCGAATCAGGTTTCTTGGAAAGCCACTTATAGCAATTTGAACAATCAACCGAGTGCAGAAGAAGTTCGGAAAGCCTTGGTTGCACATTTGGATAAAGATAGTGTCGATGCATTTTTCAACCTTGTCAATGATTATAACAATACTGTCGGTTCAGTAGGCTTAACTGGAGATTTTTCTACATTTACCAAAACAGACTATGATGTTGAAAAGATAAGCAATCTTTGGGCACCGAAGAAAGGTGATTTTGTTGGTACCAACTGTCGTATTAACAGTTATTGTTTATTGAAAAATTCTATCGAAATTCCGAAGTTAGAGAAAGATGATTCCCTTTTGTTTGTCGATAATGATGCCATTGATAAGGGAAAAGTCTTTGGTACGGAAGACAAAGATGCTTTTGATATTTTATTCTCAAGAGTCAAGACCGAAGCAACGACAGATGTTAAGGTGCATGCTGCTAAGATGGAACAATTCCTTTCTCAATTCAAGTTTAATGAAAATGCAAGAATGCTCTCCGTAGTAGTGCATGATGACTTGGATGGTCAATCCTTATTTATTGGCCATGTCGGGATACTTGTGCCAAGTGAGGATGGCTATCTCTTTGTCGAAAAGTTAACCTTTGAGGAGCCTTATCAAGCCATCAAATTTGAAACCAAGGAAGATTGCTACAAATATCTAGATACAAAATACGAAAACTATACAGGTGAAGGTCTAGCGAAGCCCTTTATTATGGATAATGATAAGTGGGTTCAACTCTAAAAGTAGTATTTTGGGGATGATTTGCCTAAAGAGTAGGATAAGAAGTTACCAACCGAATGATAGTTAAATTGATATGATTAGAGTAGAGGACACCAAGCATGGATGAACATACATTAAGAGTTGTAAAAATTGATAAGGAAGCTATTTTTGAGCTGCTCTACGAGACTTTTATAGCGCAAGAGCAAGAACTGCTGGACCTGTCGCCAGTAGATCTTATCAATGATTGTGCTATGGATTGGGAAAATGAAGAGTTTATCTTTGCAGCACATCTTCAGGAAAATAGTCTGGGAGAATTGAATCCTCTTCCCAAAGATATTGATATTCAAGAGTTGCTGAAAAAACTACCTGTTACAACAGATTCCGTTCTTGGGAAAGAGAGGATTTATAGAGATTTTTCATTCGACCAATTAAAAAAAATAGTATAATAGTAGTAAATAAAATAGTCATAAGGAGACACAATGGATATTAAAGATTTTACAGAAAAAGAACAAGAAATGATTAAAAAGGGACTAACTTTCTCTAAGCTGAACGATAAGGAAACAGCTGATAAGATTATCGCCTTAATTCCTCAAGATATGATTAAACGGATTCCATTTTTTGTTAGAAAACATGCCATTACACGTACTGTCAAGAGAATCTCGCTTGAGTATCCAGGATTGTACGCTGTAGCTGAACAAGAAGGCCAACTTCCTGAAAAGGAAGCTCAAGAATTGCGCCAAATTCTTACAGATATTTTCCAAGAGAAAATGAACAAGCATAAGATTAAATAAGTTTTGAGATTTAGCAATAAGATGTCGATTGTGCATTAGGAGTTGAGTATGGCTATTGATGGCGTTAAAATCATTGACAGTGATCAAGGGTATGACATTTACAATGAGGTAGTTGGTCGCTATAGAGATGGTGATCATGTGGCCAATATTATCAAGGATATCCTTGATGCTGAGAAAGATTATTGTCAAATAACAGTGACTTCCTATTTTGGAATGAATATTATAGTCTTATCTGTCTAGATGAAAATTATTTGATGACTGATTTTGAACTAGCTGCCCAAGTAGCGTGATGTGAATAAATAGTTTAAGAAAAAGCCTATCGTAGGCTTTTTTCTGTAGATACTATAATAATTTTTTGATAATGTCCTAGGATTCTGATAAAATGGGGTATAAGAAGTTTTAAAATTTTAAATGACAGTTTTTTAAAATTGAAACATTTTGAGAGGTAAAATATGATTACAGGCGAATTAAAGAATAAGATTGATCAGCTTTGGGAAATGCTATGGACAGAGGGGAATGCGAATCCTTTGACCAACATTGAGCAATTGACTTATCTTTTATTTATGAAGGATTTGGACAGAGTTGAACTTGGACGAGAAAATGATGCTGAATTTCTAGGCATTCCCTATGAGGGAATTTTCCCAAAAGATAAACCTGAATATCGTTGGTCAACCTTTAAGAACTTAGGAGATGCGCAAGAAGTTTATCGCCTGATGTCACAAGAGATTTTTCCATTTATTAAGAATCTGAAGGGGGATACTGACGATACAGCTTTTTCACGTTATATGAGGGATGCTATTTTTCAAATCAATAAACCTGCTACCTTACAAAAGGCGATAGCTGCTCTGGATGAGTTACCTACGGATATAAAAGATATTGGTGACATTTACGAGTATCTATTGTCAAAATTATCTCAGGCAGGGGCAAATGGTCAATTTCGTACTCCTCGTCATATCATTGATATGATGGTTGAACTCATGCAACCGACAATTAAGGATATTGTTTCAGATCCTGCCATGGGTTCTGCAGGATTTTTGGTTTCTGCAAGTCGCTACCTAGACCGAAGAAAAGAAGAGTGGCAGACAAATATTGATAGTGTAAAGCATTTCCACAATACCATGTTTCATGGGAATGATACGGATACGACAATGTTGAGACTTGGGGCTATGAACATGATGCTCCATGGGGTTGAAAATCCCCAAATTAGCTATCTGGATTCTCTCTCTCAAGATAACGAAGAAGCTGATAAATATACTCTAGTTTTAGCCAATCCACCTTTCAAAGGTTCTCTTGATTATGATTCAACCTCTGGAGATTTGTTGGCTACGATTAAGACTAAGAAGACAGAGTTACTTTTCCTTGCTCTTTTCTTACGCACTTTGAAGCCAGGTGGACGTGCAGCTGTTATTGTACCGGACGGTGTCCTCTTTGGCTCCTCTAAAGCTCATAAAGGGATTCGTCAGGAAATCGTTGAGCACCATAAACTAGATGCAGTTATTTCGATGCCAAGTGGTGTTTTCAAGCCTTATGCAGGGGTTTCAACTGCTATCCTTATCTTCACTAAGACTGGAAATGGTGGGACGGATAAGGTTTGGTTTTACGATATGAAAGCAGACGGTCTGAGCTTAGATGATAAACGACAACCTATCGAGAACAATGATATTCCAGATATTATTCAACGATTCCATCAATTAGAGAAAGAAGCAGATCGCAAGAGAACAGACCAGTCCTTCTTTGTTCCAGTTGATGAGATTAAGGAAAATGATTTTGATCTGTCCATCAATAAATACAAAGAAATCGAGTATGAAAAAGTTGAGTATGAACCAACAGAAGTCATTTTAAAGAAAATCAATGATCTAGAAAAAGAAATTCAAGCTGGCTTAGCAGAGTTAGAAGAATTACTAAAATAGGGAGATGAACGTATGAAAAAAGTGAAGTTGGGGGAAGTTTGTGAGATAAGAATTGGCAAGACACCAAATCGTTCTCAAACTTTATATTGGGGAGGTGACTATCCTTGGTTATCCATTTCTGATATGAAAGGGAAAATATTATGTACTACAAAGGAAAAAATAACTCAAGAAGCTGTCCAAAAAGAAAAAATGCAAATTGTTTCAAAAGGGACAGTTGTGATGAGTTTTAAGTTATCTATTGGCAAGGTTGGGATTCTTGCTGAAAATATGTACACAAACGAAGCAATAGCTAATTTTGTGGTTAAAAATAATAAGATGCTTTTTAATGAATATCTTTACTATGCACTACAAGGAATAAATTTTGATAGTTTAACAGACAGGGCTGTGATGGGTAAAACGTTAAACAAGGCAAAGTTGAATAACTTGTCTATTGTATACAACGAGCCTTTTATGCAACAGCAAATTGTTTTGAGATTAGATGGTGTTAATAAATTAATTGAATCTCGTAAACAACAACTATCTGAATTATCAAAACTCGTCAAATCCCGATTTAACGAGATGTTTGAAGATTATCCTGACTCAGTATTCTTAGATACATATATAAAAGAACTGAGAGCAGGTAAAAGTTTAGCTGGTGAGGAAAATAATAAGAATAAAGTATTAAAAACAGGAGCTGTATCGTACGATTATTTTAATTCCTCTGAAGTAAAAAATTTACCAATTGACTATATTCCCTTAGATGAACATAAAGTTGAAATAGGGGATGTAATTATTAGTCGTATGAACACTTCTGAACTAGTTGGGGCTGCTGGGTATGTTTGGGCTATCAATAGTGATAATATATATTTGCCAGATAGATTATGGAAGGTTATTCTGAATGATCGAGTAAATCCAGTTTTCTTATGGAAGCTTATTACAAATGAGAAAACAAAATTAAAAATTAAGAGAATTTCCTCTGGAACTAGTGGGAGTATGAAAAATATTTCGAAATCAAAATTTTTACAAATTAGAGTCCCCCTCCCCCCTCTTTCCCTACAAAACGAGTTCGCAGACTTTGTGGCTCAGGTTGACAAATCACAATTGGCAATTCAAAAATCACTAGAAGAACTTGAAACTTTGAAGAAATCTCTTATGCAGGAGTATTTTGGCTGATATTCTGTCATTGTAATTACGGTAATTATTTGTTATAATACTTCAAAGGAGGAAATCAGATGGTAGTAAAAACAAGAAAACAAGGAAATTCAATCACCATTACCATTCCAAGTGAATTCAATATTCCAAGTGGTGTAAAATACGAAGCGAAATTGTTACCAAGTGGTGAAATTATCTTTACTCCCGAAGAGTCTGGACATCAGATTTCTTATGTATCTGATGATGCCTTTGACTTAAATTTGGACAAAATTTTTGACGAATACGATGATGTTTTCAAAGCTTTGGTGGAAAAATGACAGTCTATCTTACAGAAAGGCAAATTGAAAAAATCAATGCTTTAGCAATTCAACGGTATTCACCTAATGAAAAAATTCAAACGGTTAGTCCTTCTGCCTTAAATATGATTGTCAATTTACCAGAACAATTTGTCTTCGGTAAACCTCTTTATCCAACAATTTTTGATAAGGCAACGATACTATTTGTCCAATTGATCAAGAAGCATATTTTTGCCAACGCTAATAAACGAACTGCTTTCTTTGTTTTGGTGAAATTTCTACAGTTAAATGGTTATCGTTTTTCTGTAACAGTTGAAGAAGCGGTCGATATGTGTGTAACTATCGCAGTAGAATCCTTAACAGATGAAAAGTTGTCTAGCTACACCAAATGGATCTCAGAACATTCATTTAGAGCTAATGGCCAAATTTAAGATTGGATATTTAAATCCTATAAGTAAAAAATAGATAAACAGACAGTATTAGAATTCTGTAATGCAGAAAACTAATATTGTCTCTTTTTATTGAAATAATGAAAGTGAGAAAATATGGAAACAAAAGTGACAATCATCATTCAAGAAATGCTACCTCTTTTAAACAATGCACAATTACTAGCATTACGGGAGAGTTTAGAGCGTCATTTAGTGAGTGGTGTAAATCAACAGAAGTATACGAATAATTCCTTGTTAGCCTTATTTATTACTGCTAAACAGGTGGAGGGGTGTAGTGCAAAAACCATTCGTTATTATCAAAGAACCATTGAAAACTTATTTACAAGCATAAAGCAGTCTGTAACACAACTGACAACAGATGATTTGAGAAGTTATCTAGCACAGTATCAGTCAGAAAAAGATTGCAGTAAAGCAAATTTGGACAATATCCGACGCATCCTGTCTTCGTTTTTTGCTTGGCTTGAGCAGGAGGAATATATCATCAAAAATCCTATTCGACGGATAAAAAAGATTAAGACCGAACAAACTGTGAAAGAAACTTATACTGATGAACATCTTGAAATCATGCGAGACAATTGTGAAAACTTAAGGGATTTAGCAATGATCGATCTACTAGCTTCTACAGGAATGCGCGTGGGAGAACTTGTTCAACTGAATCGCTCAGATATCGACTTTGAAAATCGTGAATGTGTTGTATTTGGGAAAGGTAAAAAGGAGAGACCTGTTTATTTTGATGCTCGTACGAAAATCCATTTAAGGAACTATATCAATAGCAGAGAAGATAATCATCCAGCACTTTTTGTTACTTTGCTTGGAAAAGCCCAGAGACTTGGAATAGCTGGTGTTGAGATTCGATTAAGAAAGTTAGGTCAAAAGCTTGGAATTCAAAAGGTCCACCCTCATAAATTCAGAAGAACACTAGCAACAAAGGCAATTGATAAGGGAATGCCTATCGAACAAGTCCAAAAACTGCTAGGTCACAGCAAAATTGACACAACCTTAGCCTATGCTATGGTCAACCAAAGTAATGTCAAACATTCCCATCAGAAATTCATCTCTTAAGTGCAAATCCCGATATTTCGAGGAGGTGGTTGCATGAAGAAAGTGAAACTAGGTGAAATTTGTGAGATACAAGCAGGAGGAACTCCTTCAAGAAATAAGCAAGAATTTTGGGTTCAAGGTAATATACCTTGGGTAAAAATAAAAGATATAAACTCAAAATACATCTCTAAAGTTGAAGAACATATTACAGATTTAGGATTGCGGTTTTCCTCTGCAAAATTATTTTCAAGAGGTACGATATTGTATACTATTTTTGCTACTATTGGTGAAGTAGCTATATTAGATATTGATGCTGCAACAAATCAGGCTATAGCAGGTTTACATTTAAAGTCTGAAAAAGTATTAAAAGAATATCTTTATTTTTTCCTTCTTTCTATTAAAAATAGAGTAAAAAACGATAGTAGAGGAGTAGCTCAGAATAATATTAATTTAACGTACTTAAAAAATATAGAGGTCCCTATTGTTGAAAATAGTATTCAGCAAGAAATTTGTAATAATTTAACTAAAATAAATCAAATAATTACTCTACGTAATCAGCAACTCATAGAACTCTCAAACCTTGTAAAATCCCGATTTAACGAGATGTTTGGAGATCCTGTTTTGAATGAAATGGGTTGGGAAATTGAAACACTTAATAAAATTGGAACTATTGGACGTGGTGTTTCTAAGCATAGACCACGAAATGCTTCGGAATTATTTGGAGGAATCTATCCGTTTATACAGACGGGAGATGTAGCTAATTCAGGAAACTATATTGTAGATTATCATTCTACATATTCTGAGTTTGGTCTTAAACAAAGTAAATTGTGGGATAAAGGGACATTATGTATAACTATCGCAGCTAATATAGCTAAAACAAGTATATTGGCTTTTGATTCATGTTTTCCAGATAGCATTGTTGGTTTTATTCCGGGAGAAAGAACCAATAATATGTTTATTCATTATTGGTTTAGTTACTTTCAAAAGATACTAGAAAGTCAAGCTCCAGAATCAGCACAAAAGAATATAAATTTAAAAATATTAAGTGAACTCAAAGTAATCCTCCCTCCTCTTTCCCTCCAAAACGAGTTCGCAGACTTTGTGGCTCAGGTAGATAAATCACAATTTACTTGTCAGATGGCTATAAAACTGTGGAGAAATAGCTTAAAATCTAGTATAATATAGCTATCTATTTAATCAAAGTGAGAGAAAAATGGGAAATTTTGATTTTCTTTTAAATAACAAGGAGTATGAATCTTTTTCGAGGCCCTGTATAGAAGCTGAGAATATGATTGGGACATCCACTGTAGCGACAGCTTTCATGGCGCGTCGTGCCTTGGAGCAGGCTGTTCATTGGATTTATAGCCATGATTCTTATTTGGAAGCCCCTTATCGTGCTACCTTGTCTTCATTAGTTTGGGATGATGACTTTAGAGAAATCGTAGATCCAGAGCTTCATAGTCAGATGGTTCTCTTGATACGCTGGGGCAATCATGCTGCTCATGGTGGGGAGATCAAGGAACGTGAAGCGATTTTAGCCTTACATCATTTGTACCAGTTCGTAAACTTTATTGATTACTGCTATAGCAATGAGTTTGTGGAACGTTTTTTTGACGAGAAGTTATTGCCAATTTCAGAGAATGTCAAGGAAAGAGAAACACCACAAGCCATGGTGGAACTGCAAGACAGTTTACCTGTTATGCCTGACTTTCATGAACTAATGGCTGTACAGTCCTTGGAAGTTCAAGAGAATTATACAGAAAAACGTGAAACTGCTGCTCAACGGCAAGAGGTTTCCTTTCATATCGATCAGTTATCTGAGGCTGAGACAAGAAAACTTTTTATTGACATTGATTTACGATTAGCGGGTTGGAAATTTGAAGAAAATTGTCGAGTTGAAGTCGCTGTTAATGGACTGAAACACGGATCGGGAACAGGTTATTGTGATTATGTCCTTTATGGTAAAAATGGAAAGATTTTAGCAATTATTGAAGCTAAAAAGGCTGCAGTGAATCCAGAAGTCGGTGAAGTACAAGTTAAGGAATATGCTAAAGCGCTAGAGGAAAAAATAGGTTACCAACCGATTTGTTTTATTACAAATGGCCTCAAGCACTACATTCTTGATGGTGTAAATCGTCGCCAGGTTGCAGGATTCTATTCTCAAGAAGAATTGCAATTATTGATGGACAGACGACATTTGCAAAAACCACTTGAGGATATTTCTAGTAAAATCAGAGACGATATCTCTGGACGATATTACCAGAAACATGCGATTGCAAGTGTTTGTGAGGCTTTTTCTAACAATCGAAGACAAGCTCTTTTGGTAATGGCAACTGGTTCTGGGAAAACTCGAACAGCAGTCTCTCTTGTTGATATCCTATCACGTCACAATTGGGTCAAAAATATTCTCTTTCTAGCTGACCGGACATCTCTTGTAAAACAAGCCTATGATTCATTTAGGAAATTACTTCCTGATCTTTCGGTTTGTAACTTTTTAGAGGATAAAGCTGGGGCACGATCAAGTCGTATGGTTTTTTCTACTTATCCGACCATGATTGGAGCTATTAGTGATCAGGAAGAAGTCATTCAACGCCCTTTTACTGTTGGTCATTTTGATCTTATCATTATTGACGAGTCCCACCGCTCTATTTATCAAAAATATAAGACAATTTTTGATTATTTTGATGCTAGAATCGTAGGCTTAACGGCCACACCTCGTCAGGATCTTGATAAAAACACTTATGGATTTTTTAACTTGGAGAATGGTGTTCCTACCTATGCTTATGATCTTGAAGAGGCTGTTGAGGATGGCTACTTGGTATCCTATCATTCGATTGAAACCAAGTTAGAATTACCTACAGATGGGCTTCATTACGATGATCTATCCCAAGAAGATAAAGAATATTTTGATAGCCAATTTGAAGATGATAGTCTAGAAAAAGACATTGATGCTGGAGCTTTTAATTCCTTTATTTTTAATAAAGGTACAGTAGAGATTGTTCTAGATGAACTAATGACGAGAGGGATTCAGACGGCTTCGGGTGATGAGATTGGAAAAACTATCATCTTTGCCAAGAATCATCATCATGCTGAATTTATTAGAGAGATTTTTAATAAACGATATCCTGAAAAGGGGAGCGACTATGCTCAGGTGATTGATTATAGTATTAAACATTATCAGACCTTGATTGATGATTTTAAAATCAAAGAGAAATATCCTCAAATTGCAATTTCAGTTGATATGCTTGATACAGGTATTGATGTCCCAGAGGTTGTCAATTTAGTCTTTTTCAAGAAAGTTCGCTCAAAAACAAAATTTTGGCAGATGATTGGTCGTGGAACGCGTCTCTGTAAAGATTTGTTTGGACCTGATCAGGATAAGGAAAACTTCTTGGTATTTGATTATGGTGACAACTTTGAATACTTTAAAGCAGATCCTAGAGAAGGAAATGGACGTCATATTGTTCCCTTGGCACAGCGTTTGTTTAATATCAAGGTGGACTTGATTCGTGAACTGCAAGACCTTCACTATCAAGAGGATCCATTTGCAAGAGAGTATCGTCAGCAACTCGTCTCAGAACTTCATAGTCATGTAGAGGACTTGAATGAGTTAGACTTTAGAGTTCGTATGGTCTTAGATATGGTTTATACCTATAAGAAATTAGAAAATTGGCAAAATCTTACAACGATTTCATGTGAAAATCTTCATAGTCATATCTCCCCTCTCATATTTGATGAAGATAATGAAAATGAAATGGCGAGACGCTTTGATTTATGGATGTTAGAAATTCAAGTCGGACAATTGACCTCTAAGCCATCAAGGACTCATATATCTCAAGTTATGAAAACTGCTCAGGCCCTTGCTTCTGTTGGTAATATCCCTCAGGTCTTTGCACAGGCAGAAATTATCAGGAAAGTACAAGAACCTGAATTTTGGGAGGAAGTAAGCTTGTCTGAACTTGAAAAAATACGCCTTTCTCTAAGAGATTTATTGCAATTCTTAGATAAAACGAATCGAAAGGTATATTATGTCAATTTTGAAGATCGAATTCTTTCTACTGTATATGAAACCACTCCTTATTTGCAGGTAAATGATCTTCGATCCTATAACGAAAAAGTTGAGCATTATTTGAAAGCTCATTTGGATGAGGAAGCAATTTCTAAATTGTATCATAACAAGAAGTTGACTGCACAAGATTTATTAGCATTAGAAACTCTATTATGGGAAAAATTAGGAAGTAAAACTGACTATCAGCAACACTATGAAAACAAGGCTATTCCTAGATTGGTGCGGGAGATTATTGGTTTGAATAGAGAGGCTGCTAATCAAGTGTTTTCTAAGTTCTTGTCAGATGAAAGCCTTAATGCTAAGCAAATTTCTTTTGTGAAATTGATTGTCGATTATGTCGTTGAAAATGGGTATATGGATAAGTCGATGCTGACACAAGAACCGTTTAAATCTTATGGATCCGTACAAGTACTATTTCAACATCAAATACCAATATTGAGGAATATTGTCCAAACAATTGACTTAATCAATAATCGTGCCGAAGAAGTAGCTTGAATATAGAAATAGAACTACCATGCAAACACAAGAAGAAATGAATGTGCTAGTACCTGAAAAACTAGCAGAAATTGAGCGTGATTATGATGTTACAGTATTGTGGGCAATTGAGTCTGGTAGTCGCGCTTGGGGCTTTGAGTCTCCTGATAGTGATTTTGATGTACGTTTTGTATACAAGCACAAGCAAGATTTTTATCTAAGCTTGAACGATCATCGCGATGTCATCGAACTACCAATTGACGATACATGGGATGTGAGTGGCTGGGATTTGGACAAGGCTTTAAAGTTGCTTTATAAGTCAAATCCAACCCTCTTTGAGTGGTTACAGTCGCCAATCGTTTACCAGCAAGACGAAGGCTTTATTGACCGTATCCGTCCGCTTGTTAGTCAGTATTTTTCTGAGAAAAAGATGCTCCACCATTACTTGAATACTGCTAGAACTCAAATGAATAAGTATCTTTCAGGAGATAAGGTAAAACCTAAAAAGTATTTCTATGCACTTCGTCCTATTTTAGCTTGTCGTTGGATTGAAAAATATCATTCTGTTCCACCGATTTTGTTTGATGATTTGGTCAAAGAACTCCTCCCTGATGAAATGAAAGAGCATGTGTCTAGATTGCTTGATATAAAGGTAAAGGGACCTGAAGGTATGGAAATTGAGCCGATAGAGCCAATTCAGGACTTTATCATCAAAAATATCCAAGAGCTGGATGACTACGTCCAAAGTGTTACAGAGGAAAAGAAAGACTGGAAAGCTCTCAATCAATTTTTCCTTGAAGAATTAAGTCGTGACTGAGGTTAATTATGGGAAAATGGACTTGTAGATGTGGTCAAGCAATGAACGACCACCAAGCGCCTGATCCAAATGCTTATTCGGTTTATTCGGATGAGTTATTAGTAGAAATTATGAATAAAAAAGATGGTAATGATACAATTTCCTATGAAGACATTTCAGAGGCTTCATTCTATATGTGGAAATGCCCAAATTGTGGTAGTTTTATGGTCTTTGGTGAAGAGGATAATAAAGATTGTTTCACTTTTTATGAGTGCCAGACCAGTGCAAAAGCAGAACCACTTTTCGATCCTGATCAAGAGTTAAATATTGTAGTTGTTGAGTTTCAAGAAGGTGGAAATGGTTATACTTATATCTGTGACGACCCAACTATTCATGTCGGGCATGGTGTGATTGTTCCAACCGGGAAGGAAAATACTGAAAAAACTGCTTTAGTTGTCCAGAAGTATCATGCCCTACCAAAGGATATCACTTTTCCCGTCGAAAAGTTAAAACGTGTCATTCGTAGGTATACAGATTTTGATCCACTGACTTCTACAATAGTTTGTGCAAATCTAGTTAAACATGGAAGGATTTTAGATGCTTGCTTGAAAAAAGTAAAAGTAGATTCTAAACAAATTTACCATGCAATCAAAACTCCCTTGGGACACTTTTGGTTAGAGTTAAATGGAGTTCCTATTCCAATGAAAATCTCACAAATACAAGCCAGAGATAAAAAGTATCAGGTGGATGGTGCCTTTTATATTAAGCCCGCCAAAGTAAACTATAGAAAATTCTTTACTCTAGAGTTATGTGCAGATTTTGATATTGACGCCTCTCGTTGGATTGACGTTCTATCAGATGAAAATGTTTGGGGGAATACCTGGGAACTGAATGGGCTTCAATTTGGAATTACTGCAGGAGAGTCTCCAGAATTTGAAGATGAAGTAGTTGCAAGAAAATTTAGCCGTATCCCACTTTATTATGACTGGCATCCAGAATTTGAAGACTATTATGGCTTCAGTATAGCCTGGAAAAAATACGAGTCTGATAGTGATTTGTCGATTGATTTCTATACCACATAAGCTAGAGGAGAATAAGCATGAATCAAGCCTGGGAATTATTGTTTGAGGGGAAGATTGAAGAGGCCAAGAAATTAGTCTCAGAAACTTTCTCGTTAGAAACTTGCAAGGATTACAGCCTTCTCAATTTGCTGGGTTATATCAAGCTCTTTGAAAAAGACTATAAAGAAGCTTTACTGATTTATCAAAAATATCTTGAAATAGCAATATCAAGTCAAGATAAAGAAAATGAACATATAGGCTATCACCAGTTAGCCATGGTTTATCGTGAAATGAATGACTATCAAACAGCTCTTAACTATATCAATAAAGAGCGAGAAATTATTGAAGATTCTTTTTCAGAGGATGCACTCAAATCTTCTGTCAATAATTATGAGCAAGGTTATTTACGATTAAAACTAGGGGAAATAACAAAAGCAATCATGTATATGGAACAGTCCTTAAAGCAAGCATTACAAACGGATGATCTGATAGCTCAAGCCTGTTCCTATAGAGGTTTAGGTGAGATTTATTCTGCTGAAAATTCAGAAAAATCGCAAGAGAATTTTTTACAAGCTATCGAACTTTTTGAAAAAGCTGACGATCAGATCGGTGCACGAGAAGTTAAAACCTTACTAAACAAGAAAAAGTAGCCCACTCAGGCTACTTTTTTAAAATTCTTTATAAACATAAGGATTCTCTGGTTTATCGACTTTTACAAAGGACTGGACTTCAAGGGCTGGGAGGACTTGGTTGAGTTCTTTGTGGTAGTGATTCTTAATCCTGCCTTTGACTTTCACCCAGGTGTTATTTTCGTAGTGATTAGTGTTTCCAGTGGTCAAAAGGCCAAAAACTCCTGAATCAGCGATACAGTGCATGATACCAAAGCGAAAAACAAATTGACTATTGGTATGATTTGGATCGTTGTAGACAAAGCCAATAAACTCGATTTCCTTGCCTTCAAATTCATTTGGATAATCATAGATAGCTTCCATGATCTCCAGGTAATTTTCATCATTGATAACTATACTAGATTGAGCTAAGTATTTATCAGCACTCTTTCGAATAATATTTTCGTGAGCTGTTTGTGAATAAAAGCGACTGGTATCTGGCTTGAGATACTGACTACTCGTTCCTTCACTTGCTTGGATTGCCTTGTCAATCCCTTCTGATAAAGGGAAATAATATCCTTTTGCAGATACTGTTTGTGAATCCAGAGTGACAGTTGGAAAGGTAAATCCAACTAACAAGGGTAAACTTAAGAGGGTAAAACTGGCAAGCTTGGCTGAAAAACTATGTAAGTGACTATGTTCTTTCAAACGCTTGAAGCAAATATAAGCTTGAACGATGGCTAGTAACAAAGATAAAAACATAGTGATATAAGCCAGATATGAGTAGTGGAGGTTTATATACTGATTGAGCTTACCTGATAGATGCAGATAAAGGGTTAAGATAAAATAGCCAAATAAGATAAAAAATCGAATCATAGCATCACCCCGACTAGATAAGAATAGACAAGAACAACAAGAGTTACAATTGTCATGAATTGCCAAATAAAGCGAGTTTTGAGATAATTCTTCATCATGAGGAGGTTCTTGACATCAAGCATGGGACCTATAACCAGAAAGGCAAGCACTGGAGCAAAGTCAAAACTTGATAGAAGAGAAGATCCGATAAAGGCATCCGCTTCACTACAGAGTGATAGAAGGAAGGACAGGACCATCAGAAGAACAATCGCAAGTAGTGGTGTTGCGCTGATGGATGTCAGGATACGAGTTGGAACATAAACCTGGACTATGCTAGCAAACAGACAGCCAAAAACCAAGTAACGCCCCATATCAAAGAATTCATCAATAGCTTGAATGAATACCTGAAGAATTTTTTGACTTTTAGTCAAGTGAGAAAAATCATGCTCATGGCAAGCCAATCTATTTTCTTTTTGGATAGGTTCCTCCCAGACAAAACCAAGAAAGATACCCAATATAGTAGCAACGAGAATAGAGCCCAAAGCACGTAGTAACACCATTTTAAATGAATTACCAAAGGCCGAATAGGTCGCAAAGAGTACGATGGGATTGATGATAGGAGCTGTTACTAGAAAGGGAACAGCTGTATAGCTTGGAACCTTCTTCTCCAAGAAGCGGTTGATGATTGGAACAATTCCGCACTCACAAGATGGGAAGAGAAACCCTATAAATGTACCAAAAAAGATTCTCCCCAAGGGATTTTTAGGGAGAAATCTATAAACTTTCTCAGGAGTCACATAGACTTCGATAGCACCAGAAATAATGCTTCCAATCAAAACGAAGGGTAGAGCTTCAATGATGATTGATAGAAAAATAGCGCCAGCTTGTAAAATACTCGAAGGCAGACTTTGAAAAATCGTCATCTATTTTTTCTTTTCTGCCTTATCTTTCTTTTCTTTGTCGTCTGGAAATGTCACTTGTTTCAAATCAGGGAGTTTAGCGAATTCTTCGAACATCTTATCTAAGTCATCAGTTTTTGTAAATTTAACAGCCATTGGGCATACCTCAATTCTTATAGTTTCCTCTATTATACTATTATTTCAGCCAAAAAGTTTAATTTTAAATTGTTAAGACCAATGAATTTTAATCTTCAACAAATACCAAGCTAACTGTGACATTAATGAAAACAAGCTTTCTTCCTTATGGTATAATAGGTACATGGATAAAAAATATGAAAAAATTTCCCAAGATTTGGGTGTAACCTTAAAGCAAATTGATACGGTTTTGTCTTTGACAGCAGAAGGAGCAACAATTCCCTTTATCGCTCGTTATCGGAAAGACATGACTGGTAGTTTGGATGAGGTGGCTATCAAAGCTATTATCGACCTTGATAAAAGTCTTACCAACCTCAATGATCGTAAGGAAGCGGTCTTAGCTAAGATTCAAGAACAAGGAAAGTTGACCAAGGAATTGGAAGAAGCTATCCTAGCAGCTGAAAAACTCGCAGACGTTGAAGAACTCTATCTTCCCTATAAGGAAAAACGTCGTACAAAGGCAACTGTCGCCCGTGAGGCTGGACTTTTTCCTCTTGCTCGCTTGATTTTACAAAACGTTCCTCATTTAGAAGCTGAAGCAGAAAAATTTGTCTGTGAAGGTTTTTCTAGTGGCAAAGAAGCCTTGGCGGGGGCAGTGGACATCTTGGTTGAAGCTCTTTCTGAGGATGTTAACTTGCGTTCGATGACCTATCAAGAAGTTCTTAGACATTCTAAGATTACATCTCAACTTAAAGACGAAACTCTAGATGAAAAGCAGGTTTTTCAGATTTATTATGATTTTTCAGAGACAGTTGGAAATATGCAGGGTTATCGTACCTTGGCCCTCAATCGTGGGGAGAAGCTAGGTGTCTTGAAGGTCGGTTTTGAACATGCGACGGACCGTATTCTTGCCTTCTTTGCTGCTCGTTTCAAAGTTAAGAACGCCTATATTAACGAAGTTATTCAGCAATCTGTTAAGAAAAAAGTATTGCCAGCTATTGAGCGCCGTATTCGTACCGAACTAACTGAGAAGGCAGAAGAAGGAGCCATTCAACTATTTTCTGACAATTTGCGTAATCTTCTCCTTGTTGCACCTCTTAAAGGGCGCGTGGTTCTTGGATTTGACCCTGCCTTTCGTACAGGTGCCAAGCTAGCTGTTGTGGATGCAACAGGGAAAATGCTGACGACTCAAGTCATCTATCCAGTCAAACCAGCCTCAGCTCGTCAAATCGAAGAAGCCAAGAAAGATTTGGCGGACTTGATTGGTCAGTACAGTGTAGAAATTATTGCCATCGGAAATGGAACTGCCAGTCGTGAAAGTGAAGCCTTTGTGGCGGAAGTTCTTAAAGATTTTCCTGAGGTTAGTTATGTCATTGTAAATGAAAGTGGTGCTTCTGTCTACTCTGCCAGCGAACTTGCTCGTCAGGAGTTTCCAGATTTGACCGTTGAAAAACGCTCAGCCATCTCTATCGCCCGTCGTTTGCAAGATCCTCTTGCCGAATTGGTCAAAATCGATCCTAAGTCAATCGGTGTAGGTCAGTACCAGCACGATGTCAGTCAGAAGAAACTGTCTGAAAGTCTGGATTTTGTCGTGGATACCGTGGTGAACCAAGTCGGTGTCAATGTCAATACAGCTAGTCCAGCCTTACTTTCGCACGTAGCTGGGCTTAACAAAACAATCTCTGAAAATATTGTAAAGTATCGTGAAGAAGAAGGTAAAATCACTTCACGCGCCCAAATCAAGAAAGTTCCTCGTTTAGGTGCTAAAGCGTTTGAACAGGCAGCAGGTTTCCTCCGTATCCCTGAAAGTAGCAATATCCTTGACAACACTGGTGTTCACCCAGAAAACTATGCTGCTGTTAAGGAACTCTTCAAACATTTGGACATTAAAGACCTAAATGAAGAAGCGCAAGCCAAACTCAAATCTATTTCAATCAAGGAAATGACCCAAGAATTAGAGCTCGGTCAAGAAACTCTAAAAGATATTATTGCAGATCTTTTAAAACCAGGACGTGATTTCCGTGATTCTTTTGATGCTCCAGTCCTTCGTCAGGATGTCTTGGATATCAAAGACTTACAAGTTGGGCAAAAACTTGAAGGAGTTGTGCGCAACGTCGTTGACTTCGGTGTCTTTGTTGACATTGGTATTCACGAGGATGGCCTGATTCATATCTCTCACATGAGCAAGAAATTCATCAAGCATCCGAGTCAGGTAGTATCGGTCGGCGATTTGGTAACCGTTTGGGTTAAAAAAATAGATGCTGACCGGGAAAAAGTGAATCTGTCGCTTCTTGCACCTAATGAATCTAACTGATTACGTTAAACAGGTCTCTTTAGAGGATTTTGGAAAAACTTTCAAACACCAAGCTCAATGGAATACTCGTCTGCGGTCGACAGGTGGACGATTTTTCCCAAAAGATGGTCATTTGGATTTTAATCCCAAGGTTTATCAAGAACTTGGTTTAGAGGTTTTTCGTAAAATTGTTCGTCATGAGCTCTGCCATTATCATCTTTATTTCGAAGGTAAAGGCTATCAGCATAAGGATTTAGCCTTTAAGCAACTTCTAAAAGAGGTCGACGGTCTCCGCTTTGTTCCTCCCTTGTCAAGTTCCAATCAAAAACCAAGCTTAGTCTATACTTGTCAGACTTGTCACCAAAACTATCAAAGAAAGCGGAAAATCGATACCAAGCGTTATCGTTGTGGTCTCTGTCGTGGAAAGCTCCTCTTGTTAAATCGGCCTAAGGACTGATGTAGCAAATCTAGCTTAGTGCTATACTAAGATTAAGAAATCCGAAAGAGGAATAAATTATGAATACAAAATTTTATAAAATGAGAAGAAATCGCATGATATCAGGTGTTCTTGCAGGTCTATCTGATAAGTGGAATCTTGATGTAACCCTAGTTCGTTTCCTTTTTGCAATCTTTACAATCGCAAATTTTGGACTCGGGATTATTATCTACATTATCCTAGCTTCGATCCTACCAACAAAAGAAGATATCGAAGCTGAAATGTATGGAACAGGCCCACGCAAGATTAAAGAAGCCCAACCTATCAATGATGACGAAGGTTGGTTTTGGTAAATCAAATTAACTGTCTATATTTTGATAGCAAAAAAAGATACCGCGCGGTATCTCAGATTGAAGACAAAGTCCTTAGAACTCAAGTTTCCAAGGGCTTTTGTTTTTGTAAAGTCGTATAATAGAGGTAAGAAGAGTTGTGAGGTAATCCCTATGTTTCACAAAGAAAAACCTGATTATAATCGTAAGCAATATGGTTTCTATACAATAGACGAATTGGTCCCAAAAGATCACTTTCTTCGACAAGTTGATTCAAAGGTTGATTTTGACTTTATCTATGACTTGGTAGAAGATACCTATAGTCCAGATAATGGTCGGCCTAGTCTTGATCCTGTCATGTTAATCAAAATTCCTTTGATCAAGTGTTTTTATGGTATCCATTCCATGCGCCAAACCATTAAAGAGATTGAAGTAAACGTAGCCTATCGTTGGTTTCTCGGACTAACTTTAGATGGTAAGGTTCCTCATTTTACTACCTATGGCAAGAATTACAGCCGTCGTTTTCAAGATAAAGAAC
>NZ_KV807695.1:0-29787 GCF_001812125.1 Streptococcus sp. HMSC071D03 | reverse complement strand
TTATTGTATCATATTTTGTTTCGCAGGAAGTCTAATAAATCATGAAAAAAGTAATTATTTTTATCTTGTTAATCCTCTTAATCCTCTTAATCCTCTTAATCCTCTTATTAATCTTTTCTATTGTTTCAATTCTTATATACAACATGTTTTAAAAAATAAATAAAGAGATATTTTTGACACATGTAATATAATCAAATTGTTGAATAAATAGCTCAAGAATACACTAAATCCCTAGAGGACTGTTGTCTTCTAGGGATTTTTTACGTCGGTTTTTGATTAAAGTGTATTTTGGAGCTGAAAATGGTTTATCCTTTTTGGATTATGGATAATTGAAAAAAATTTTAGTTTTCACTTAAATAAAGTACATAATTAAGGATAATTAACTCTAAAAAATTTTTGGTTACGTACTATATTTGAACATTCCTAAATCTCCCCTGCAACATCTTTCCGAAAAACTATAATTTTCTTGAAAAATATAGTTGGGTATGCTATACTACTAGTATAGAAAGATTTGGAGAAAAACATGAAACGCGAGATCTTATTAGAACGGATTGATAAACTCAAACAAGTCATGCCTTGGTACGTCTTAGAATATTACCAATCAAAACTGGCCGTTCCATATAGTTTTACGACCTTATATGAATACTTAAAGGAATACGATCGATTTTTCACCTGGGTCTTGGAATCTGGTATATCGGATGCTGATACCATGTCTAATATTCCCTTAGACGTTCTGGAGCACATGACCAAGAAAGACATGGAATCTTTTATTCTTTACTTACGTGAACGTCCACTACTCAATGCCAATACGACGAAAAATGGTGTATCTCAAACAACCATTAACCGTACCATTTCTGCACTTTCTAGTCTTTATAAGTATTTGACTGAGGAAGTTGAAAACGAACAAGGAGAACCTTATTTCTATCGCAATGTTATGAAGAAGGTTGCTACCAAGAAAAAGAAAGAAACTTTAGCTGCACGAGCTGAGAATATCAAGCAAAAACTCTTTTTAGGCAATGAAACAGAAGGTTTCCTTAACTATATCGACCAGGAATACCCTAAAACTCTCTCAAATCGAGCCTTATCGTCCTTTAACAAGAATAAGGAGCGAGATTTAGCGATTATCGCACTCCTTCTTGCCTCTGGTGTCCGTCTTTCTGAAGCAGTTAACCTAGATCTTCGAGACCTCAATCTTAAGATGATGGTGATTGACGTCACTCGAAAAGGCGGAAAAAGAGACTCGGTCAATGTTGCTGCATTTGCTAAGCCTTATTTAGAGCAATATCTTGCTATTCGAGACAAACGATATAAGACAGAAAAAAAGGATACAGCTCTCTTCTTAACCTTGTATCGAGGGGTTCCAAACCGTATCGATGCTTCTAGTGTTGAAAAGATGGTAGCTAAGTATTCGGAAGACTTCAAAGTTCGGGTAACTCCCCACAAACTACGCCATACGCTTGCAACACGTCTCTATGATGCAACCAAATCACAGGTTTTGGTAAGCCATCAACTGGGACATGCCAGCACACAAGTTACTGACTTGTATACCCATATTGTCAATGATGAACAGAAAAATGCCTTGGATAGTCTGTAAAATACATAACATAAATTATGTAGAATGTTATTGTACAAAAGAAGCTGGATAAGTAATCAGTCACCCAGCAGTTCAAATTAGCAAAAGCCTATAACCTTAAAAAATCACGGTTCCATGATTTTTATTTTGACTCACCCCAAAAATGCGGAACTCATTCTCCTTCATATCTTCTTCTGAAATCTTCCGCAATTGTATCCTGAACAAGGCGTTTTATGTGACGAAGATTATTTTCTTCTGAGAATCTCATAATTTTTTCCGTTAGTTCGTCATCAATTGCATAGGTTCCTTCTTTGATAGAATTAAGCTTATCTACCAAATTATTTGCTTGTTCTTGGATAAATAGTCGTTTTTCGTCAAGGTTGGGAATTTGAAAATCACTAAGTAAATCAAACCGAGACCTCAGTGGAGCTGGAATATACTGAATATAATGTTCAGAAGTCATATTTGAAGTAAATACAATAGTATATCCATTAAGATTGTGAGCAACACCATGTCTATCCGTAAATTTACCATCTTCCAGTAGCTCATAAAAGAAATTAAATACAGCTGGTGTTGCTTTTTCGAATTCATCAATAAGAATAACTCTAGATTTTGATGAATTAATTTTTATAATAAGCTCACCACCCTCATCGCTTCCAACATATCCGAGTGGAGAACCTATTAAACTATTCAACACTCCTTCTGTCGAGTAGTTTCCAAAATTAATTTTGATAAGCTCCTCATCTGGATAGAGCGACTTTGATAAAATCTTAGCAAATTCTGTCTTACCTATTCCAGATTCACCAATTAAAAACACAGAAAAAATCTTTCTAACTCCTATTTTTTCGAGTAGTATAAAGTTTGCATACTTCTGTACAAAATCTTCCTTAAATAAATCATGACCGATTAGCTTGCTGGCAGCCTCCTGTATTTTATTTCTAAATTCAGTATTGCTCCTATCTTTCATGACATCATCAGGATTAAAATTTTGAACTTCTGGATTAGCAAAATCTTCATTTATTTCTTCATCTTCAAATAGAAGTGGCAACTCTTTTAGTACACTTTCATATTTTAACTTATTTAGCCAAAAAATAAGGGAGATAGGTACTTTACTTAACAAAAAGAAAAGCCGACCTATATACTGGCTATTGTAGGCATTTAAATTCATCAAGGCAGATAAATCTATAACTAATCCTTTTACAGTGTCAAATTCCTTGCATATATCCTCTATTTCACTCAAATTAGAGAAATCGTGAGATAAAATACGAGTGATATCAATCTTTTTACTTTCTGAGAAGCGTTTTTTTAAATCATCTATTCTTGCAACATCATATAAATAAATCACGATTCACTCTCCACATTGATTTTCTGAACGACAGCAATCACATCTATCAAATGGTATGTTCCTTTTAATTTTTCATACTTGAAATCTATTTCGAATTCCGCCCCTGATTTATCGCTCTTTTCAGATAATGAGGATTTTGGGATAATATCTTTTACATTTTTTATCACATTATTCTTCTTGGCTTGCTTACTCATAAACTCTAAAAATCTTGTTGATATGGTATCCACTTCTGAAAAATCAACCTTGCCTCTATCTATTCCAACTAAGCTAAGTTTTCCAAGTTGAAAATCGCTATGTCTATATCCATTCTCAAAACCTTCAACATCTCCATAAGGGAAACGAACCAAGAATTCTTCACCATCTTGTTGGAAGCTATAATCAATCGTATAGTCAGTCAAAAAAGTAGAAAGTAGATTTGACATATTTAATTCGATTCCCTCGGTGCTAGGATTATCCAACTTGCTAGCCTGTAATACCTGCAATATAAGTGGAATATCTTGTGCGTTTACGGGATTAAGAGCCACACTGTCAAATTTTATTAAATCTCCTTGCTCCAGGTTCTCAGCTTGAAAATTTTTAGACATTTCATAGACTTTTCTAAAAATCGTAGATTTAGTACTTTTAACTTCAAAACTCTCATTGATTTTGCTTTCTGCAGTTAATTCGTTGTCATTTTCATATCCTGAGTAAAAACTATTCCTCATTCCAATTTTAAAAGAGTTTTTACGACTTATTATATTGCTATTTTCTTTCTGAATAGTTGTCTTGATAGTATCATCGATTAGGGTAGCAATCTCATAAGACTTAGCCGAATTCAGATACACTAAGTTGAAATAGTCTATACTTGATTGAGAATTGTCTGCTTCTGTATTAATTTTATTGATAGAATCTATCCGCCAACTCACAGCACTCAATATGGCAATAGCCATTAGTAGTACATTTAAATCGATATTAGCTATGGGAATTAGACAATCCAATACGGGCTGGAGCAGTACATACAATATGGTTACAAATAAAAAATCATCCTTCTTCTCATTTATTAAAAAGTAAAAGGACAATATTGCCACTACAGCAAAAATCATCTTATATCCAGAATACGGCTGTAATATATTAATTTTAAACAAACAACCAAGGATTGTATATGTAACTAATGTATAGGTGGTTACCCTACGATAATTTATGTCTAAGAAAAATTTCTTTACCAACAAACACCTCCAACTTTCTTAATCACTCTTTTGTCTCTCTCTTACAAGAAGATCATTGATTAGCAGTTTTTATTTTTCTATTATACCATATATCAGAGATCAGTCCAAGGCAACCAGTCACCCAGTAGTCAAAATAATAAATACCTATACCCCCTTAAATAGCGATTTTGGTCGCTATTTTTATTTTTCTGGATTTTACACTTGACTCTTTAGATATTCAGAGTTATCATCAGACAGACAAAAATAAAAGTAAAGGAGTTGGCAATGAAAAATTTTAGACATAGTCCAGAAAGTCAGAATGAGCAATAGTCTAAACGATCTAAAATCGAAACATGCCAATTAACTACTTTTGGTGAAATTCACGATTATGTTCCTGAAGATATGTTTTCGAAATCAATATTTGAAACAAAAATTCCTTTGAATAAAGATGGAGCTTGTAAATTTTTAAATCTCGAACGAGCTGAAGAGTATTTTTGTCGATTGGATCGGTCTAAAAGCATAGAGTATGAGGAGGAGGAGTTTTAGTTTGAATAATGAAAAAAAGTGAGTAGATTTGTTCTACTCACTTAATCCCATAGACAAGACTGCTTACCTAAAACCAACTTCTTTATTTTTATTCCACCACAGCCTCAGCAATTTCTTCTGCAGTAATTCCTGCGAAGTAACGACCTAGGTTTATGGTTTGTAGGGCTTTAAGAACGTCTTCACGTTCGTATTTGACACCACGAAGGACGTCTTCTACTGCTGCAACATCTTCGATACCGAAAAAGTCACCGTAAATCTTGATATCTTGAATTTTTGACTCGATAACGTTAGCAAAGATTTCAACTTTACCGCTTGGGAATTTTGTGCCACGACGGACATTGTATTCAGGTGATTTCCCATAGTTCCAATCCCAAGTTCCAAACTTAGTATCTTTAATACGATTGATTTCAGCCAATTCTTCATCTGAAAATACATATTCTGTCATTTCAGGATATTCTTTTTTCATGTATTCCAAGAGTAAATCACGGAATTCTTCAACAGTGATCTTTTCTGGCAACTCATCGATAATATTAGTTACTCGAGCACGGACTGATTTAACCCCTTTTGATTCAAACTTATCTTTAGACACTTTAAGTGCGTTAGCTAGGACTGACAAATCCACGTCAAAGAGAAGACAACCATGGTGCATGATACGGCCATTGATATAGGCTTGTGCATTTCCACAGAATTTCTTACCGTCTATTTCTAAGTCGTTACGGCCTGTAAATTCAGCTTTAACACCAAGTTCAGCCAAGGTATTGATAACTGGAGTAGAGAAGCTCTTGAAGTCAAAGGCCTTGTTTTCATCTTCTTTTGAAATGATGGTATAGTTAAGGTTGTTCAAATCATGGTAAACAGCTCCACCACCACTGATCCGACGGACTACTTCAATACCGTTTTCGCGTACATAGTCACGGTTAATTTCTTCGATGGTATTTTGGTGACGACCTACAATGATAGATGGTTTGTTGATCCAAAGAAGGAAGATTTGATCTTCATCAAGAAGATGCTTAAAAGCGTACTCCTCTAAAGCAATATTAAAGGCAGTGTCGTTTGAATGATTGATAATGTATTTCATAAGATACCTTCTAATACGATAGAGACTGGAAAATAATTCCAGTCTAGTCTATCTATTTTTATTTTTTCTTAGGTGAATGGATAGCCATTCCAAGAACATCAGCAAATGCTTCGTACATAACTTCAGAGTATGTTGGGTGTCCGTGGATTGTCTTAAGCATTTCTTCAACAGTGATTTCCATTTCGATGATGCTTGACGCTTCATTGATCAACTCTGCAGCAGCAGGACCAATGATATGAACACCAAGGATTTCACCATATTTCTTGTCTGCAATGACTTTAACAAATCCTTGAGCAGCATCTGATGCAATTGCACGTCCGTTTGCGGCAAAGTTGAATTTACCGATTTGGACATCATATTTCTCACGAGCTTGTTCTTCTGTCAAACCAACTGCTGCTACTTCTGGAAGTGTGTAAATAGCTGCAGGAGTCAAGTTCAATTTAGCAACATGGTGATTTCCTTTAAGAGCATTTTCAGCAGCAACTTCACCCATACGGAAGGCAGCGTGAGCCAACATCTTAGTACCGTTGATATCACCTGGTGCATAGATACCTGGAACAGAAGTTTCCATGTATTCGTTAACCTTAATACGGCCACGGTCTAATTCAAATTCAACATCTCCGATACCTTCAAGGTCTGGAACACGACCGATTGAAAGAAGGGCTTTATTTGCGATGATATCATCTTTTCCTTCAACTTTGATACGGAGTTTGCCATCTTCTTCAATGATTTCTTGAAGTTTAGTACCTGTCAAGATAGTCATACCTTTGCGCTCAAGAATCAAGCGAAGGTTTTTAGATACTTCAGCATCCATTGCTGGAACAATGCGATCCATCATTTCGATAACAGTAACTTTTGAACCAAATGTCATGAATGCTTGGCCAAGCTCGATACCGACAACTCCACCACCAATGATAACGAGGCTTTCTGGTACTTCATTCATTTCAAGGATGTCATCACTAGTCATCACAAGAGATGATTCCATACCAGGAACGTTGATTTTGCTTACTTTTGAACCACCAGCAAGGATGATCTTCTTAGTTTCAAGCAATTCAGAACCATTTACCAAGACATTCTTATCTTTAGTAATAGTACCGATACCTTTATGAACATCAACTCCATAGCTACGAAGAAGCCCTGCAACACCACCAACAAGAGTATTGACAACTTTAGATTTTGTTTCTAAAAGTTTTTCCATATCAACAGTGAAGTTAGGATTTTCAATCACGATACCACGATTTGCTGCATGACCGATATTTTCAATGATTTCAGCGTTGTGAAGGTAAGTCTTGGTTGGGATACATCCACGGTTCAAGCAGGTTCCACCAAGTTCAGATTTCTCAACAAGAGCAACCTTACCACCTAATTGTGCTGCTTTAATGGCAGATACATAACCAGCAGGTCCACCACCAATAACAACGATATCATAAGCATCATCGCTCTTACCATCATCGTTCGAAGCACTTGCTGCAGGTGCTGGGCTAGCTTCTGGTGCAGCTGCTCCAGCTGTTGGGATATTTTCCCCTTCTTCACCAAGATAACCGATAACTTCAGTAACAGGAACAGTCTCGCCGTCCCCTTTCAGGATAGCGATCAAGTAACCGTCTTCTTCTGCTTCCAATTCCATGCTGACTTTGTCAGTCATGATTTCCAAAAGGATCTCTCCTTCTTTTACAAATTCTCCGACTTTTTTATTCCATTGGACGATTTGTCCTTCTGTCATATCCACGCCGGCTTTTGGCATAATTACTTCTAAGGCCATATCTTACTTCCTTTATCTATATTTCTAAAAATAAATTCTCTAAACCAACATTGAGATTGGGTTTTCAATTAAAGCTTTCAAGTCTTTCATAAACTTAGCACCAGCCATACCATCTACGACACGGTGGTCAATTGTTAAACCAAGACTCATAATTGGACGAATCACGATTTCACCATTTACTACAACAGGTTTCTCAATTGTTGAGCTAACCCCAAGGATTGCGGAGTTCGGTTGGTTAATAATTGGACCGAATGATTGAACACCAAACATTCCCAAGTTACTAATGGTGAAGGTTGAATTTTGCAATTCGCTAGGAGCTAGTTTACCATCCAAAGTACGTCCGATAACATCTTTGAAGGCAACTACCAACTCAGACAAACTCATTTTTTCAGCATTATAAACAACTGGCGTCATCAAACCATTATCCATTCCAACAGCCATCGCAAGGTTGACATAGTTGTGAGTGATAATTGTCTTACCATCTTCCGTTAATGAAGCGTTAATGTACGGGTGTTTCATAAGCGTCTTAACAACTGCAAGTGAAAGCAAGTCTGTAACAGTGATTTTCTTACCAGTTGCTTCCATGATTGGATCAAGGACTTTCTTACGAAGGGCAAGCATTTCAGACATATCGACATCGTAGTTAAGCGTGAAGGTTGGTGCAGTCAAGTATGATTCAACCATACGTTGAGCGATAACCTTACGCATCGGTGTCATCGGGATACGTTCTATTTCACCGTAAGGTGTTACATTATCTGGAACTTCTTCCACTTTCTCGATTTGAGCAGGTGATTTAATCGTATCGTTTTCAATATTTTCCGGAAGGAAAGCTAAAACATCCTTCTTCATAATCTTGCCACGATGACCAGTTCCTTGAATTTCTTGCCATGCAATGTTATGTTCAAGGGCAATTCGTTTTGCAAGTGGTGAAATGCGAACCACATTAGTGTCTTTAAATGTTTCCACGTCTTCTTTGTGGACACGACCGTTTGCGCCTGAGCCAGAAATATCGTAGAGATTAATTCCTAAATCATCCGCTAATTTTCTAGCTGCAGGAGTCGCTCTTAGCTTATCATCAGCCATGACCTCTCCTATTCTATTACAAGATATTAAGGACGAAGAGGGCAATGAAAAAATAGGAGATTGACGATGTGTTCCATGAACACAAGGAAATCTATCTTTTTTTCGCAGACCTCCGTCCGAATTCAATTATAAGATACTAAGGGCGTTTAAAAGCGACCGAAAAATAGGAAATCAACGCAGACTTCGATGAAGTCAAGGAGATTTATCTTTTTTCCGAGCTTTTAGCCCGTGCTCTAATCTAAGATATCAAGGACGAAGAGAACTCTGCACCTAAAAGATACAAAGCTTCTCGTCTAATTAATTTTCTACATAATTTATTTTATGTATTATTGTTTGTTATGAGTTTTACGGATGGCATCTTTGATGCTTTCAACTGTTGGAATCATTGCATTTTCAAGATTTTGTGCGTAAGGCATCGGTACATCTTCCCCTGCACAACGGCGAATAGGTGCATCTAAATAATCGAATGCTTCTGATTCTGAGATAATAGCTGAAATTTCACCGATAAAACCACTTGTCTTGTGGGCATCATTGACGAGAACTACTTTTCCTGTTTTCTTGACAGAGTTAATAATAATCTCTTTATCAAGTGGAACCAAAGTACGTGGGTCAACCACCTCTACTGAGATCCCTTCTTCTGCTAATTCTTCAGCTGCTTGCATAACACGTCGTAGCATTTTACCGTATGTTACGACAGTTACATCAGTTCCTTCACGTTTAATTTCACCAACACCAAGCGGAATTGTATAGTCAGGATCTACTGGTACTTCACCTTTTTGGTTGAATTCTGATTTGTATTCAAGAATGATAACAGGGTTGTTGTCACGGATAGAAGACTTAAGAAGCCCCTTCATATCAGCTGGTGTACCTGGAGCAACAACCTTCAATCCAGGGATGTGAGTGAACCAAGATTCCAATGATTGTGAGTGCTGAGCTGCAGAACCTACTCCGTTACCAGCGGCACAGCGGATTGTAATCGGCACTTGACCTTTACCGCCAAACATGTAACGAGTTTTAGCTGCTTGGTTGACGATATTATCCATGGCAATAACAGAAAAGTCCATGAAAGTCATGTCAACGATTGGACGAAGTCCTGTCATGGCTGCACCAGCAGCTGCACCTGAGATAGCAGCTTCAGAAATCGGACAGTCACGAACACGTTCTGGTCCAAATTCTTCAAGCATACCTACAGATGTACCAAAGTCTCCACCAAAAACTCCGACATCTTCACCCATCAAAAGCACATTTTCGTCGCGACGCATTTCCTCAGACATTGCAAGGATAATGGTATCGCGGAAAGACATTAATTTAGTTTCCATATTTCTCTACCTCTCCTTAGTCTGCGTAAATATCTTCAAAAGCTGATTCTAGTGGAGGGAATGGACTTTCTTCTGCAAACTTAACAGATGCTTCCACTGCTTCCTTAACTTGCGCTTGAATTTCTTCAAGTTCTTCTGCACTTGCAATCTTGTTCTCAACAAGGTACTTGCGAAGATTTTCGATTGGATCTTTTTCCTTCCACTCATCGACTTCTTCACGTGTACGATATTTACCAGGGTCTGATGATGAGTGACCAAGCCAACGATAGGTTACACTTTCGATCAAGACAGGACCTTTACCAGAACGAACATGGTCAACTGCTTTTTTAAATCCTTCGTAGACATCGATAACATTGTTACCGTCTTCGATAAACATTCCAGGAATACCGTAAGCAGCACTACGCTCATGGATATGCTTGACATTAGTCATTTTCTTAATATCGGCAGAGATTCCATAACCGTTATTGATACAGTAGAAAATTACCGGAAGATTCCAAATTGAAGCCATATTAACAGCTTCGTGGAATACACCTTCATTAGTCGCTCCATCACCAAAGAAGCAGACAACGATTTTACCAGTGTTTTTCATTTGTTGAGTAAGGGCAGCCCCTACTGCGATTCCCATACCACCACCAACAATACCGTTGGCACCAAGGTTACCTGCATCAAGGTCGGCGATGTGCATAGATCCACCTTTACCTTTACAAGTTCCCGTATATTTACCAAGGATCTCAGCCATCATACCATTGAGGTCGATTCCTTTAGCAATGGCTTGTCCGTGACCACGGTGGTTCGATGTTATGAGGTCGTCTTCGTTTAGAGCTAACATAGCCCCAACGTTTGCAGCTTCCTCACCAACAGAAAAGTGCGTCATACCTGGCACTTTACCTTTTTTTACTAATTGAGCAATTTTTAAATCCATACGACGAATTTCTTCCATCTTACGGAACATCTCAAGCAAAAGATTTTTATCTAAAGTTGACATAATCTTGCCTTTCTAAGTTTAATTTCTTATAGTTCTATTCTAACTGATAGGTTAACTAGAGTCAAAGATTATGCTTGATAATTTTTCACAATGTAAAAAAAGAAAAGCCAATGAAATCAAGACTTTTCTTTACATAAAACAACTATTTCACAAACAGTTTTTCCAGTTTTTTTCATCAAATTATTTGATTGTTTTCATAATAACTTGTAAACGCCACTGATAAAGTATACCACTAATCACCAGACTAACAATTAAACCAATCCAATAAGAATAGGCGCCTAATCCTGTCCAGTAATCTAAGACTATTCCCAGTGGAATAGCTACGCCCCAGTATCCAAGAAGTCCAAGATAGAAGGGAACAACCGTATCCTTGTAGCCACGTAAAATTCCTTGCAAGGGTGCTGCGAAGGTATCAGCTAATTGGAAAAACAAACTATAGGTCATAAAAGAAGCTGTCAGTTGAATGAACTCTGGATCTTGACCATAGAGACTAGCAACATTTTCACGATAGATATAAAGGAAACCAAGTGTCAAAATCGCAAATACCATAGCTGTTAAACGTCCAATATGTATGTATTGCTTAGCATCGTTTAAGCGTCTAGCCCCTACTTCGTAGGAAACAACAATAGCCATGGCTGTTGAGATGCTCATAGGAAAGGCGTACATGAGAGACGAAAAGTTCATGGCAGATTGATGACTTGCTATTATCAAAGATGAAAACTTTGCCATAATCAATCCCACTGCTGAAAAAATGGCTACTTCCGCAAAGACAGTACCCCCAATTGGTAACCCGAGACGAATTGCTTCTTTGATTTTTTCTATTCGCAAGGGCATTGGTACTTCTAGATGATATTCCTTAAGCTTTTTATGCTTTAACAAGACTAAGATAGAAATCAATAACAAAACCCAGTAGGCAAGTGAGGTACCAAGACCTGCACCTGCGCCTCCAAGTTCAGGTACTCCAAATGCTCCATAAATCAATACATAGTTGAAACCACTATTAAAAGGAAGCAAGAGAAGCATGAGATACATAGATAATTTTGTTAATCCGAGTGTGTCAAGTAGAGAACGTATCACACTGAAAAGTAAGAGCGGGATAATACCAATAGCTAGTAGCCATAAATAACGGGTTGCTACACTTGCTACAGCTGTCTCTAATCCCATATATCCCAAAATAACTGGTACTAAAAAGAAGACTAGTACAAAAAGAATAAGGGATAAGGCTAAAGATAGATAAATAAATTGATAAAAATCTGAAGCAACCTCTTTCTTCTGTCCTTGGCCCAAATGGTGTCCGATAATAGGTACTAAGGCTGATACAATCCCTGTCAGAAAGGTGAAAAAAGGATTCCATAAGCTTGTAGCTATGGAAACTCCTGCCAGATCCAGTGTGTTATACTGACCCGTCATTGTTGTATCAACAAAGGAGGCCGAATAATTAGCAAATTGGTAAATCAATATCGGAAAGAATATTTTTAAAAATAAGATAATTTTATCTTTGAGATGTTGAGTTGAGTACATACCTTCTCTTTCTACTCCTTTTCATCCAAGCCAAAAAGCTTTAAGCCGTATTTTTTCAAGCTTAATGGTGGATTACTAGCTTTTGATGTCGTATGCCAACAATTACAAGTGTCGCAATAATAGCTCCTAACCAATCCACCATTATCATAGTCTACGGCGTGGTCGGCTTTTTCCTTGGTTTCATATTGAAGTTTAGTACGGTTGGCAGCAGGACAAAACACTCCGTGGCAAGCCTTTCGTTTTCTATCTCTAAGTTTACGAAAATAATTCATCCTCAAGCTCCTACTCTACTTGATAAACGATTTGGCCCTTACAGATGGTGTATTTGACCTGCCCTTTTAACTCTTCACCGATAAATGGTGAGTTAGATGCTTTAGAAGCAAAATGTGATCCTATAATACGGTCTACCTTAGCGTCAAAAATGGTAATGTCTGCAGGTCCATTTTCAGCCAAATAACCCGCTTCAAAATTATACAATTTGGCAGGGTTTACTGTCATTTTTTCTAATAACTGCATCAAGCTCAACTCGCCAGCTTCTACTAAGTAAGTTAAACCAAGTGACAAGGAAGTTTCAAGTCCGGTCATACCTGAAGGAGCTTTAGTGATATCCTCGACATTCTTTTCATCAGCATGGTGAGGCGCGTGGTCAGTTGCAATGACAGAAATAACTCCTGACTTAAGACCTTCGATAACAGCAAGGCGGTCTGACTCTAATCGTAAAGGTGGATTCATTTTTGCATTGCTTCCTTGGGTCAAGAGAAGAGCTTCAGTTTTAGAGAAATGTTGCGGTGCTACTTCTGATGTTACCTGAGCACCTAGACCCTGAGCAAACTCGACAACTTTGACACTCTCTTCTTTAGACAAGTGCTGAATGTGGACATGGGCTTTGGTTGCATAGGCAATCATAACATCACGTGCAATCATAGCATACTCAGCAACCCCGGTAGCACCGCAGATATGGAAATGTTCTTTAGCGATGTTTTCATTAAAACCTAGCGTACCATTCAGTCCAGGATCTTCTTCGTGCAAACTGATAAAGGTGTTTAACTTTTTAGCATCTTCCATGGCTTCCTTGACCACTTTACTGCTTTCAAGAGGAATCCCGTCATCAGAAAATCCAACTGCACCAGCATCTAAAAGAGCTTTAAAGTCAGTTATGTCTTGACCATTAAAGTTTTTGGTAATCGTTGCTACAGATTTAACGTTGATCTTTTCCTTTGCCGCAGATTGAAGAACTTCCTGCAGGGTCACTACATCAGAAATAGTTGGATTAGTATTAGCCATCATAACGACAGTTGTAAATCCACCTGCAGCTGCTGCTAGTGCTCCTGTATGAATGTCTTCTTTATGAGTTTGACCAGGTTCACGGAAATGAACATGGATATCCACCAAACCGGGTGCAACTACAAGACCAGTTGCATCAATGACCTCTGCATCTTTTTCACTAATTTGTGGTGCAATTTTGACAATTTTACCGTCTTCAATCAAGACATCACACACTTGATCCAAACCAGACTTAGGATCCATTACTCGACCATTTTTAATTAGTAACATCTGCTTTCTCCTTTATTCGTAGAAATCCACTTGGGTATCCAATAACTTATCACCATCATAAACAAACTTTGCTGAAAAGAATGGTTTATCTTCTAAAAGCCACTCTACGAAGGTGTGGTCTCCTTCCCAGGTTGGTTTGCTCAAAACCTCATCATAAGGAACCCATTCTAAAGTCCCTTCATTACAGTCAATCAATTCACCCTCAAACTCCGTCACCTTAAACACATAAGTGTACCAGTCTAAGTCTGGTGTGAACTCAGGAAAGGTGATTACACCTTTAAGAACTGGCTTAGCCTTCAATCCTGTTTCTTCTAAAATCTCGCGGGCCGCACATTCTTGTGGAGTTTCTCCACGCTCTAACTTTCCACCTACACCGATCCATTTTCCTTCATGGACATCATTAGGCTTTTTATTGCGATGAAGCATGAGCAGTTCTTTTCCATTATCAATGTAGCAAATCGTCGCTAACTGAGGCATATTTTCTCCTTATCTAAGCCAATCGATTGGCTCTTGTCCACTTTCTTTTAAGAATGCATTTGCTTTTGAAAATGGTTTTGACCCCCAAAATCCTCTGTAAACTGAAAGAGGACTTGGGTGGGCTGATTCGATAATCAAGTGCTGAGGATTTGTAACCAAGGACTTTTTCTTACGTGCATAAGCACCCCAAAGTACAAAAACTACGGGTCTATCAAGATTATTGACAACCTTGATTACAGCATCTGTAAAAGGTTCCCATATCTGCCCAGCATGACCATTTGCTTGACCAGCAGGAACCGTCAAGCAAGCATTGAGAAGCAAGACCCCCTGCTCTGCCCAAGAAGTCAAATCATGTGAAGCTTTTAGACCAATATCATCAGCAAGTTCTTTCAAGATATTTTGCAAAGAAGGAGGTGCTGGAATAGCATCTGGAACTGAAAAACTCAAACCCTGAGCTTGACCAGGTCCATGATAAGGATCTTGACCAAGGATAACAACCTTAACCTCTTCCAGAGGAGTTGTTATAAGAGCCTGAAAAACCTTTTCTTTAGGAGGATATACAGTTCCTTGAGCATAAACCTGCTCCATAAAGTGATTGATTTTCCCAAAATAACCTTCCGGTAATTGCTCCTTAATTAAAGCATGCCAAGACGAGTGTTCCATAGCCAACTCCTTCGTTTATACTGCCTCTATTATAGCAAAAAGTGGCTATCTAAACCACTTTTTACAGTATCTATAAACGTGTTGATAAATTTTATAAAGATTCAAGACTACAGCAAGTCCTCCAATTTGAAAGATAGCTAGTCATTTCAAAAACTATTATTATATAGTGGATTGAAATAAGATATGAACAAATCGATTAGGAAAGTCAAAATAATTTTTAAAAATGTTTTAGAATTCGTAGCGTACTATTCTAAGTTCAATCTACTATATTTTCAAATCTCTTCCTTGCAAAATTTTTTAAATCTCCTGTAAAAAAACTAAATCAAATCTCCCCTTAGCTCGACCCAAGGGGAGATTGGTAGGACTACGCTTAAGCACATCCTTAAGATTAAATTTTGGAGATCACTCAATAAAGAAACTATTTAACAATCATATAATGAGCATCTCTTATTTTATATTTTTCTAGATTAATAATCGTTTGATTTTTATCAGTAATATCATATTTTACCAGAGAATCATTAAATAAAAAATAATAGATGTTGTCTTTAAATGTAAAATATGGTGCAATATATTGCTCTGTACTAAAGCCTTCTAAATGAATAATATCTTTTTCTAAATTGTCTAGATTGACTGTAGTAAAGGAAAATTCGCCATTATACAATCCCTCATTCTCTATAATCAATTGATTATTTTTAGCATCATAGTGAATATTTGTTGGATACTTTTCAGGAATATCGATATAATTCTTGTTTTGACTCTTTAAATCAAAAACCAATAATTTATTTCCTGACTTATATTCTCCATCAGAATTACGCCCACTAAGTGCTTCCACAATATACAAGACATCATCTACATTAACCATTCTCATATATGCTGATGTTTCGTCCAGATTATATTTTTCGACGATGTTGAATTCTTTATCCATTTTCCAAATTTCGGCATTAGGAACTTGAGTAGACAAATCCAATGTGGTTACAAGTAAGTATAAATAATCATCTACAATAACAAACTGTTGACTGGCATTCAGCTGACCATCATTTTTCACGGTAACATTAGTGACAACCTCTAAATTATTATCATATTTATAAAATTCAATTCTATCTGTAAAGACAGCAGTCGCATATAAATAATCCCCATCTGTTATAGATGCGTATGCATCATTTCCTTCTGCTAATTTAAACGTTTCACTTAAATTTTCCTTATTAATTCTAGATACATATCTTTTTAGAGCAGGTGTGTCTTTTGTTTTTGCAGTTGAATAGGATCCTGCTTCCGAAAAACTTTCTGCCCAATAGATATATTTTTCTTTTCTCGCTATATTATCCTTGAACTCATTTAAATCATAATCATCAAAGACAGCTATTTTATCGCTATCCCAGATAGCCATTTTATAATCATCTACTGAATTTAACTTATTTGACTGGCAGGCACTTAGACAAATAAGGCAGAAACAAGCACTTATTAACATCAACATGAAGTTTATGGCTCTTTTATTTCTTTTCAATACCATACTGATTTGCTCCTATATATTAATATCGTTTCTCTCGATTTAAGTAGCTCAAACGGATGGATAGCAGAACCCCAATCCCAAGTACCAATATCTACTCCTGTTACATCTTTATACCCTGCCCAAACTAACTGAGAACAATAAAATTTACTTCTAGTATTAATATTGAAAAATTCATAGTTATAAGGTTTTCCGATTTGTCTAGCAGCCCAATATGCAACTTTTTGATCATCTCGAATACTTGTTTTTTTAACCCCTATTTGATAAACAGTACTACCACTAAACCGACTTGTCCAATTCCCATATACAACTTGAACCCCTGATCCTGAATTAGATTCAATCGTTGCATAATAGTAAGGGTCAGCTGCTACAATTCCAGCATACCCATTGTTAAAATGAGGAGTTACCGCATATGAATCAGTTATACAAATAACACCATCTCTCCATGTACATCCTCCATGTGCAGCTCTGTCCATTGTTTTCCAGTCACCTCTGGGAGTTTCAGAATTTATATCTTCTAAAACAGATTATTCCCAAACTCTCATTTCATTTTTATCTATAGATTCCTCCATAGCGTAGACATATTCGTTAAAACCACATAATGACAAAAAAATGATACCTATACTTAATTTTTTAGTTAATTTGCTCATATTTTTTCTCCTAAATAAATCACAACTATTGGAATTACTTATCATAAACAACTCAACTGTCCATGTCAATCTCCTTCTTTCTGTTTATTTTTTATCTGTGTACAATTTTATTATACCTAAAAAAAATAATTTGTCAAAAGATTTAAAACGTTTTCAAAAAATCCTTGAACTCCATGTTTTACAGAACAGAATCTTTTATATTTTGTAATTTTTAAAGGAGCACCAAGCAATCAAGCAGAGCCTGATAAGAGTCGACTTCATAAGTTGGCTGGGCTAAGCTCTTATTTTCCAGATGATGAGGATTGTACCAGATGGTATCGATGCCAGCATTATTTCCACCTTGAATATCAGCTGACAAAGAATCACCAATCATAAGGGTCTGATTTTTATCAAAATTAGGGATACGAGCTCCAATTTTTTCATAAAATTCAGCATCTGGTTTTTGGGTATGGAGTTGTTCTGATATGAAAATTTCCTTGAAATATGGTGCGATTCCAGATTGTTCCAAACGACCTGTCTGAATATAGGTGATTCCATTTGTCGCAGCATAGAGTTCATAGCCCTTACTTATCAATTTTTTTAATAAATCTTCGACACCTGGGAAAGTCTGCCCCTGTTTTGATAGGAAAAACTGGTAGCGCTCTGCTAAGTAAGCCCCATCTTTTTCAATGCCAAAGTGAGCAAACAATTTTGCAAAACGTGTGTTAATTAACTCAGCCTTTGTAATTTTTTTCTGTTCCAAATCCTTCCAAAGAGCCTTGTTCATTGGTACATAGTAATCTTTATAGGCTTGTATATCCACTACTCCTTCTTCTTCCAAGAGTTGAGTCAGAGCTATATCCTCGGCAGCATCAAAATCGAGTAGTGTGTGGTCGAGGTCGAAGAGTAAATACTTATATTTCAAATCTAAATGCTCCTTTCTGAACATTAAGTGAGTAAAAAAATAAATAGTCATTCAAAAGATTGCATGAGCTAATTTCTATAGAACTGGCAGTATTGACTATGGTCCCAACTAGGTCTTTGGGTATCTATAGGTTTTATCTATAAACTTCACCGAGTATTAACAAAAGCCGATATTCCTATCACCTTTTAATAACCAGTTTGAATTCTTCCTACTTGAAAAGCTCCTTTAAGAGAAAAGGAGCTATCTTGTATTTTATTGGTGTACAGCTTGGGCTGCTGTGATAAGAGTAAGTTTGAAGACGTCGTCTGAATTACATCCACGAGAAAGGTCATTAACTGGTTTGTTCAAACCTTGCAATACTGGACCAACCGCTGCAAATCCACCGAGACGTTCTGCCATCTTGTAACCAATATTCCCTGCTTCAATACCTGGGAAGATAAAGACGTTTGCTTGTCCAGCAACCTTGCTTCCTGGTGCCTTAAGAGCAGCTGTTTCTGGAACGAAGGCAGCATCAAATTGCAATTCCCCATCAATTTCAAGGTCAGGACGAAGATCATGAGCAATCTTAGTTGCTTCAACAACTTTATCTACGCTTTCACCAAAACCAGAACCTTTAGTTGAATAGCTTAGCATCGCAATTTTTGGTTCGATACCGAACATCTTAGCTGTGATAGCAGAGTTAATTGCAATCTCTGCCAAAGCTTCAGCATCAGGATTGATATTGATGGCACAGTCACCAAATAGGTAACGCTCAGTGCCACGAACCATAAGGAAGGCACCTGAAGTACGACTAACATTTGGACGTGTTTTAATGATTTGAAGGGCTGGGCGAACAGTTGCCGCAGTAGAGTGAATAGCTCCTGAAACCATTCCATCTACCAAGCCCATGTATACCAACATAACACCAAAATAGTTCACGTCTTTAACCAAAATTTCGCGAGCTTCTTCTTCAGTCATTTTTCCTTTACGACGTTCTACAAGTGATGCTACCATGTCTTCAAATTGAGGGTAATGTGCAGGATCGATTACTTCATAACCATCCATGATTCCTTCGATTTCAAGATAGATTTTAATTTTGTCAGGGTTTCCTAGCAGGACAGGGATAACATCTGTTTCTTTTACGATGCGTTTTGTAGCTTGAAGAATACGTGGTTCTTCACCTTCAGGCAAAACAATACGTGCATTTTTACCAACTAGGTTGGCTTTTAAACTTTCAAAAACTTCCATGAGTTTTTACTCCTTTTTAGATAAATTATTATTTGATAACTGAGTTATAAGATTCTTAAAATCATCCGGCAGTGGACTTTCCATCTCCAACTGCTCTTCAAGAAAAGGATGATAAAACGATAAGTAATGGCAATGCAGAGCTTGACGCTCTATGCCATGTTTAAGACTACCACCATAGAGGTCATCGCCAAGCAAAGGGAAACCTATATGAGAGAAATGGACACGAATCTGGTGGGTCCTTCCCGTATGTAGGTGAATATCAACAAGATGAACTTTGCCATAAGACTCCACTATACGATAGGAGGTATGAGCATATTTACCACCTTTTGCCACTCGTCTAGTGATAATGGAATCTTCATCTCGAGCAATCGGTGCAATGATTTCGCCTTGCGGCTCCAGAAACCCATCTCCTTTGACTAGAGCAAAATAACGCTTTTCAATAGCTTTCTTCTGCAACTGCTTGTCTAGTCTAGCATGGGCATACCCGTGTTTAGCAAAAAGCATGAGGCCCGAAGTATCTCGATCTAGTCTAGTTACAATGTGGACCTGTTGATTTTCGTAGTCCTGATTCACATAATAGCCCTTGATAAAGTTAGCGATGGTATTGGAATGATTGACACTAGGAATCGAGGCCACACCAAAGGGTTTGTTTAAAATCAAGAAATGGTCATCTTCAAACAGAATATCCAGTGGATAATCAATGGCTTCTAGTGTCTCGAAACCTTCCTCAGGAGGAATGTCGATGACAACCACATCCCCAATATCTAAGAGATAGGTTGCATTTTGTGGATGACCGTTTACGCGAATATCTCCACCTCGAAACTTGATTTTGGCAAGTAAACCTTTCGAGACTTCGTGTTTTTTTAAAAAGGTCTTTACCTTGACATGTTCGTCAGCAATAAATTCAAACCTCATTCATCCACCTCACCAATAAAGGCATCCTTGACACGATTCCAAAAACTAGTATGGCTTGGTGTTGCGACAAAGTGAATTTTGTGGTGGTCTATTTGGTATTCTATTCTTTCAATATTACGGTAAGAATAAATGCTATTGTCAACAGAAATCGTATGATAATCATTGCGTGTCGGTATCAATTCAATCTTATCCTTCTTAGGCACAATGATAGACGAACCTAAGGTTCGGTAGACACGATTGTTGAGACTCGCAATTTCTGTCAATTGAAGGGCCTCAATGGTAGGATGCAAAACAGCTCCACCTAGAGATTTATTATAAGCTGTACTCCCGGTTGGCGTCGATACCGTCAGGCCATCTCCTCTAAAACGTTCAAATGGTACTTGGTTAATGATAATATCGGCAACCATAGTCCTATCAGCTCTCCTAATGCTAGCCTCATTCAAAGCTCGGAAAATCTTCACTTCCCCGTTTTCCAAAAATACCTTTACATTTAAAAGTGGATAAGACACACGAGCTCCAGTATCTAACTGTAAATTAGTAAGCAATTGGTCCAGTTCAAAATCACGGTAATCCGTATAGAAACCTAAATGACCCGTGTGAACACCAACGAAGCGAACCTTATCCAGCTGGTCTTCATACTTGTGAAAAGCAGACAAAAGCATCCCATCCCCACCTATGGAAATCACGATATCGGGATGTTTATCATTTAATATAAAGTTATTCTTTTTTAATCGATCTCTTAATTCATATAAGACTCTTTGACTTTGAGGTTTGCGATTAGCGATTAGATCAATTCGTTTACCTGTATTCTTCATCGGTATCGTCACTATTACCTACCCCGTCATTTAACTTTCTATGCAATGGATCAAAGAGAGCTTGTGCTTCTTGAATATCATCACGAATTTTACTCATTTCTTCATCCAATTGATGGGATATCCTTGCTGTAATTTCCAAACGTTCCTTAATTTCTTCTGGAAAATCGCCTTGATATTTATAATTAAGAGAATGCTCGATGGTAGCCCAGAAATTCATCGCCAAGGTACGAATCTGAATCTCCACCAGAATCGTTCTTGCCCCCTTGATTGTGTCAACAGTATACTCAATAATCAAATGGTAAGAACGATAACCTGAAGCCTTTCGATGAGTGATGTAGTCACGTTCTTGTACCACTCTCATGTCTTGCCTCTTACGAAGGATGGCAACAACCTCGCTCACGTCATCTACAAATTGAACCATGACGCGTAAACCTGCAATATCTTGTAAATCCTGTTCCAGCGTATCGTATCCAATCCCTCGACGAGCCATTTTTTCTTTTATACTTTCGATTGGTTTGACTCGACCAGTTACAAACTCAATTGGAGAATGTTTATTTTGTTTGCGGTATTGTTTTCGAATACCTCGGAGTTTTATCTTCAGCTCTCCGACAGCCTGAATGTAAGGATCTAAAAATTCTTCCCATTCCGTAATCATATATCTTTTTCATCCAATTCTCTATACACTTCGATTTATCTAGCTTTTGATTTTCTAGGAAAAATCTTATACAATAAATACAATGCTTATTATACCATATAATCGCTTTCAAAGATAAGGAAAAAGTTAAAAAAATGAAACATTTAGAAATTGAAATGAAAACACTCCTAAACCAGGATGAATATAAAAAATTACAAACTCACTTTTCAGGAGTCACACCTATTACACAAAAAAATTACTACCTAGACACGCCTGATTTTTACCTTCGTAAGCATAAAATTGCTATGCGCATTCGTACTTTTGAAAATAGCGCTGAATTGACCATAAAAATTCCACAAAAAGTTGGAAATATGGAGTACAATCAAGATTTAAGCCTAGAGGAAGCAAACTATTGTCTCAAAGAATGTAAACTTCCACAAGGAATGATTCTTGACGAATTGACTAGCCGTGGACTTTCAACCAGTGGCTGGGTAGTTTTAGGTTGCCTAACTACTGTTCGTTACGAAAAGCAAACTCCTATCGGACTCATGGCTCTTGATCAAAGTGAATACTTTGATATTGTTGACTATGAGCTTGAATTAGAAGTAGAAGATGGTAAGCAAGGTAGCCTTGATTTCCAAGAATTTTTACAAGTCAATGAAATCCATTACAAAAAAGCTCCTTCGAAATTGGTTCGTTTTATAGAAAATATGAAAAAATACTGAAACAATCTTCTTTTTTTGATAAAATAAAAGGGATGAAAAATAATAGAATCTTTTGTAGAGAGCATTTATCATTAAAAGTGTTTTACTACAGCGATTCACATAGTTTAAAGAGGACGGTTTATCGATGTCAGATACAAAAAACATGAAACTTTTCGCACTATCTTCCAACCAGGAAATTGCTCAAAGAATCGCAGATGCTGCAGGTGTTCCACTTGGAAAAGTCTCTTCACGCCAATTTTCAGATGGTGAAATCCAAGTTAACATTGAAGAAAGTGTTCGTGGATACGATGTTTATATCATCCAATCAACTAGTTATCCAGTAAATAACCACTTGATGGAACTCTTGATTATGGTTGATGCTTGTGTTCGTGCTAGTGCTAATACCATTAACGTTGTACTTCCATACTTCGGCTACGCTCGCCAAGACCGTATCGCTTCTTCTCGCGAACCACTTACAGCTAAACTTGTTGCTAATATGTTGGTAAAAGCCGGAGTTAGTCGTGTATTGACTCTTGATCTTCATGCTGTTCAGGTTCAAGGTTTCTTTGACATTCCTGTAGATAACCTCTATACAATCCCACTTTTTGCAAAACACTACTGCGATAAAGGTTTGACTGGTTCAGATGTGGTTGTTGTTAGTCCTAAAAACTCGGGTGTAAAACGTGCTCGTAGTCTCGCAGAATATTTGGATGCACCAATTGCAATCATTGATTATGCACAAGATGATTCTGAACGCAGTCAAGGTTACATTATCGGTGATGTTGAAGGTAAGAAGGCAATCTTGATTGATGACATTCTTAACACTGGTCGTACCTTCTCTGAAGCCGCTAAAATCCTAGAGCGCGACGGAGCAACTGAAATCTATGCAGTTTCAAGTCATGGACTATTCGTTAACGGGGCTGCAGAGCTGTTGGATGCAACAAATATCAAGGAAATCTTGGTTACAGATTCTGTTTTGACAGAAAGTAGAAAACCTAAAAACGTGCAATACATCACTGCTAGCGAATTGATTGGTGATGCTATGGTTCGTATTCATGAAAGAAAACCAGTTAGTCCACTATTTAAATAGAAATTAGGTGAATTTTTGATTTATTTGGATAATGCTGCAACGACTCCGATGTCTTCAGTAGCTATCTCAGCAATGACTCAAGTCATGCAAAAAACTTATGGCAACCCTTCTAGTATTCATGGACATGGGCGCCAAGCAGGTAAACTATTACGAGAATCTCGTCAAGAACTAGCAAGTTTACTAGGAACAAAGCCACAACATATATTCTTTACCACTGGTGGTACTGAAAGCAATAATACTGCTATCATCGGCTACTGCCTTCGCCATCAAAATCGTGGAAAGCACATTATCACTACTGCGATTGAGCACCATGCTGTTCTAGAACCCATCAAATACTTGGTTGAAAATTTTGGTTTTGAAGTGACTATTTTACAGCCTGAACATCAAGAAATCACTGCAGACCAAGTCAAAAATGCACTGCGTGAAGATACCATTCTTGTTTCTACTATGTTTGCCAACAATGAAACGGGTACACTGTTACCTATTGCTGAAATTGGTGAGGTTCTAAAAAATCATCCAGCCGTCTATCATGTCGATGCAGTTCAGGCAATCGGTAAATTAGAGATACTTCCCGAAGAATTGGGAATTGATTTTCTCAGTGCTTCTGCACACAAATTTTATGGTCCAAAAGGAGTTGGTTTTCTCTATGCTGCATCTACAGATTTTGATTCCTACCTTCATGGTGGTGATCAAGAGCAGAAAAAAAGAGCAGGAACAGAAAATCTTCCTGCCATTGTAGGAATGGTAGCAGCTCTAAAGGATGATCTTGAAAACCAAGCACAAAACTTTAAAAAGGTTCAAAAACTAAAAGACACATTCTTAAATGAAATTGCTGGGACAGACTATTACCTCAATCAAGGGAAAAACCAGCTACCTTATGTCCTTAATATTGGATTCCCAGGTCAACGTAATGATCTACTACTCCTTCGTCTAGATCTTGAAGGTATTTCTATTTCAACTGGCTCTGCTTGTACTGCAGGTGTCGTTCAGGTTAGTCATGTTCTTCAGGCTTTCTACGGTGAAGACTCTCCTCGCTTACACGAATCCGTTCGCGTCAGCATTTCACCTCAAAATACAGGGCAAGAAATAATCACTCTCGCACAAACTCTAAAAGAAATCATTGGAGGTTAACTCAATGGCATTCGAAAAAACCATTAGTCTTAAAAATTGCCGTTATAATTACACACTTAGCCCAACCGTCAAAAAGTTCACTCTAAAAGATAACACTTTTTTTGAAACTAAGGTTGGTAACTATGAACTAACGCGTCTTCTTGAAAAAGTTCCAAATAGTGGGGAAGGTTTCCAACTTAAGATTATCATCAACAAAGACTTAACAGGTGCAAAAATCAACATCACTGATAAATTTGGTCTACGTTTAGTCGATATCTTTAAGTCAGAAGAAACTCATATCCACCAAGAGAAATTTTACTTCTTGATGGATAGTCTTGTTGAACGTGATGTATTTACTAAAAGCGAAAGATAGAAGGCAATCATGTTTCGATTAACTTACAAAGATACCTATCAAGTCGATCGCGTTTTAGAATACGAAGATTATGAAGCACTCATGCTATCACTTTCAGGCTGTGTGACTCTTCCAGATACTACTGTCATTACTTCTCTGACCTATAATGGAAAAGAAATCTATCAGGGGCTTCTGGGAAATCTCTATCGTTTTCTATCTCACTATGATTTTACGAAGATAAGCTAAGATTTTTCTTAGTTTTTTCTTATTTTTGTTGATTTTTTCACAATCTTTCTATAAAATAGTATTTAGAAAGGTTGTGATTTTGTGAAAGAAAAACAGTCTGCTATTCCAAAAGCAACAGCAAAGAGACTTTCTCTTTATTATCGTATCTTCAAAAGATTTAATTCCGAAAAGATTGAAAGAGCAAACTCAAAACAAATTGCCGAGGCGATTGGAATTGATTCTGCTACTGTTCGACGAGACTTCTCCTACTTTGGCGAACTTGGTCGTCGTGGTTTTGGCTATGATGTTAAAAAGCTAATGACCTTTTTTGCTGATCTTCTGAATGATAATTCGATTACAAATGTCATGCTTGTTGGTATTGGTAACATGGGACATGCCCTACTCCACTACCGCTTCCATGAACGCAATAAAATGAAAATCATTATGGCTTTTGATTTGGACGATCATCCTGAAGTTGGAACACAAACTCCTGATGGAATCCCAATTTATGGAATTTCCCAAATCAAGGATAAAATAAAGAATGCAGATGTTAAAACTGCAATCTTAACAGTTCCGAGTGTCAAATCACAAGAAGTAGCTAATCTCCTTGTCGAAGCAGGTATTAAAGGAATTTTAAGCTTTTCACCCGTTCATCTCCAACTACCAAAAGATGTGGTAGCTCAGTATGTAGATTTAACTAGTGAATTGCAAACTCTCCTCTATTTCATGAGAAAAGAGGATTAGAAAGCGAAAGCATTTATGAAAAAACCAGTTATTGGGATTACAGGAAACGAAAAAGCTCATCCTGATGATGAGTTGATGATGAGTTATTGTATCAAGGGGGTTGTCGAAGGTGTCAAAGAAGCAGGTGGTATACCTCTTATTTTACCCATCGGTGATGAAGACATGGCTCGTGCTTATGTTTCAATGGTAGATAAGCTCATCCTTACTGGTGGGCAAAATGTCGATCCTAAGTTTTATGATGAAGAAAAGACCATTGATAGTGATGACTACCACTTACAAAGAGATATCTTTGAGTTAGCTCTGATAAAAGAAGCTATCCAGCAAAATAAAGCCATTTTTTCTGTTTGTCGTGGGACTCAACTCTTTAATGTTGCTATGGGTGGTACCTTATTTCAAGATATTGAAGACCACTGGCAAGACTCTACTGCCGAATACACCACTCAGCGCTTGGCAACAGAGCCAGATAACATTCTTAGAGAAATTTACGGGGAAATTTCCCATATCAATTCATTCCACCACCAGAGCATTAAGGACTTGGCTCCTAATCTCAAGGTTATCGCCTATGATCCAAAAGATAACATTATCGAGGCTGTAATGACAACTGATCAGATTCGCTTTCTCGGTGTTCAATGGCATCCTGAGAGTCTCTATGAAAATCGTCCCAAGGATAAAAAGCTCTTTGACTATGTCGTAAATAAATTGTAAGTGGCTGCCTCAAAAGGGTTTCAAAAAGAAAAAGGCATTATTTCAGGTGTTCAAAAAGCTCGAAATGATGCTTTTTATTATGTAATTATTTCCCATAGAGATGCGTTTTGTATTAAATTCATTTATATGAGGTCCGTCTTCTCACGATAACTAAAATAATCGGAGTGTGAAACAATTAGATGGTCCAATAAGACCAAACCCATTAACTCACAGGCTTCTTTGACAAGCTTCGTAACATGGTCATCATTTCTACTTGGCATGACAGCACCAGATGGATGATTATGAACCAGTATCATAGATGTTGCCATATGCTTCAAAGCATAGTGGAGAATTTCCCGTGGTTCAGCAATACTTCTAGTAGCTGAGCCGATAAAAATGGTTTGCTGATGAATGATTTGATTTTGAGTATTCAGATAGAGCGCCACCAGGTGCTCTTGTTTTTTATCTCCCAGTTCAGCTTGCATCTTTTTAGCCAGTCTTTGACTACTGAGGATACTCTCTGCCTCAATGGTTTCTTGTTTGTGAATACGACTTCCCAGCTCAATCATCGCTTGCAACTCAATAGCTTTCACTCTACCAATACCTGATAATCCCTGTAGTTCTTGTAGTGTCATTTTTTTCAAATCAGTTAAGCAATTTAATTGATTCAATACTTTTTGTGCAATTTCAAAAACAGTAGATTGGCGTGTCCCCGTTCTGAGTAAAATAGCTAGTAATTCCTGATTACTCAAACTCTCTACTCCTTCTGTCACCAGTCGTTCTCTTGGCAAGAGCGAATCTTCTTGAAATGAAATACTATACATAAAAATCCTCCTCACTTTATTATTCGTGAGAAGGAGCTTAAACCAGATAAATTTTATCTATTTTTAAATATTTTCAAGAGCAAGACGCAAATCTTCAATCAAATCATCAACATTTTCAAGACCAATTGATAGACGGATTTGATTTTTTGTTACTCCTGCTGCTTCTAAATCTGAGTCAGACAACTGGGCATGAGTGGTAGTTGCTGGATGAACCACCAATGATTTTGCATCTGCCACATTGGCTAGGTTTGAAAAGATTTCTAAGCTATCAATCACCTTACGAGCTTCTACTTCTCCACCTTTAACATGGAAGGTAAAGATTGAACCAACACCTTTAGGTAGGTATTTTTCAGCCAAAGCATGATATGGACTATCTGCTAGTTTTGGATAGTTGACCTTTTCTACCTTTGGATGGTTAACAAGGAAATCAACGATTTTCTCAGCATTTTGAACATGGCGCTCAACACGGAGAGAAAGTGTTTCAAGACCTTGCAAGAGCAAGAATGAGTTAAATGGTGACAGAGCTGCACCAGTGTCACGTAGCAATTGAACACGAAGGGCAACGATGAAGGCTGCTGCACCTACATCTCTAGTGTAGCTTAAATTATGGTAGCTTGGATCTTCATTGACAAATTGAGGGAACTTCCCTGAAGCTGCCCAATCAAACTTGCCGCTATCAACAATGACACCACCAATAGTTGTACCGTGTCCACCGATAAACTTAGTTGCTGAGTGAACCGCAATGTCAACACCATGAGAAAAAACATTAATGAGGTATGGTGTTGCAAAGGTATTGTCAGCAACCAAAGGAATTTGGTGTTTATGAGTAATTTCAGCAATCTTTTCAATATCAGGAATGTTGATAACTGGATTACCTAATGTTTCAATCAAGACAAGTTTAGTATTATCTTTAATCGCTGCTTCCACTTCTTCTAAATCATCAATATCAACAAAAGTTGTGGTGATTCCATATCGAGGAAGGGTTTCTTTCAAAAGGTTAAAGGTCCCACCGTAGATAGTTGAAGCTGCAACAACATGATCACCTGCGTGAGCAAGTCCAAGGATAGTATAAGTAAGAGCTGCCATCCCAGATGCTGTGGCAAGAGCACCAACACCACCTTCAAGAGCTGCAATACGCTCTTCAAAGGCTGAAGTTGTTGGGTTTGTGATACGAGTATAGATATTCCCAGCCTTCTGAAGTGCAAAAAGTTCTGCACCTTCTTGTGTATCTTCAAATACAAAGGATGTTGTTTGATAAATGGGTACAGCACGAGACTTGGTAGTCGCATCTACCACTTGTCCTGCATGCAATTGTAGAGTTTCAAATTTAAATTCACGAGTCATAGTCAGACCTCCAAAGATTTCATTAGGTTCATTGTATCACCTATTACACTAGGTTACAAATACAATTTTGTTATATATTGGCATAAGCACTAGCTATGGCTATGCCTGATAGAGAAAAATAGCAATCTTTTATTAGAATTGTAGAACTTTTTTCAGATAGTTAAAAATGTTTGTTTTCACTTCTCCCATACTTTATAATGGATAGAAAGGAGAATATTATGTCAGAAATTACACATGAAATTGATGCAAACTTTACTGGTCGTTTAAATATCTTGCGAGCTGGTGTGCTAGGAGCGAATGATGGAATCATCTCTATAGCTGGAGTTGTTATCGGGGTTGCCAGTGCTACAAGCAATATCTGGATAATCTTTCTTTCAGGTTTGGCTGCCATCTTAGCGGGTGCCTTTTCTATGGCTGGTGGCGAGTATGTATCTGTATCTACTCAGAAAGACACTGAGGAGGCCGCTGTAGCCCGCGAACAACTCCTTTTAGATAAGGACTTGAATGCTGCTAAAAAATCCCTCTATGCAGCTTATCTTCAAAATGGTGAGTGTGAAACATCTGCTCAACTACTAACCAACAAAGCCTTTTTGAAAAATCCACTCAAGGCTTTGGTTGAGGAAAAATACGGAATCGAGTACGAAGAATTTACTAATCCTTGGCATGCTGCAGCATCTAGCTTCATCGCTTTTGTTCTTGGTAGTTTACCACCAATGCTTTCCATTACCATCTTTCCAAGTGACCACCGAATCCCTGCTACTGTTGTTATTGTAGCAATTTCTCTATTAGTTACTGGCTACACCAGTGCTAAACTTGGAAAAGCACCAACCAAAACAGCTATGATTCGTAACCTTTGTATCGGTTTGTTGACCATGGGAGTTACCTATCTATTCGGACAGTTGTTTAGTATTTAAAAAAGATACCGAGCGGTATCTCAGAACGAAGACAAACGTCATTTTTGGCGTTTG